>CAZJWI010000014.1:0-18611 GCA_964549485.1 uncultured Flavobacteriaceae bacterium | reverse complement strand
TTATTTTTTCTCTATTGGTAAAGCCTCTGGCCAATCGGATGGCGCTCATACAAGCCTCGGTACCACTGTTGACAAACCGAATCTTGTCAATATTAGGAACAATCGAAATTGCTTTTTCGGCTATGGCTGTCTCTATTTGAGTAGGCATCCCAAAGGAGGTTCCTTTTTTGGTTTTCTCAATGACAGCATCAACTACGGCAGGATATGCATGGCCTAAAATCATAGGACCCCAAGAATTGATGTAATCAATCAAGGTGTTGCCATCTTCATCGTAGAGATAAGCTCCCTTAGCCGATTTGACAAAAATAGGATCACCCCCTACTGCTTTAAATGCCCGTACTGGACTATTTACACCTCCTGGAATTACTTTTTGCGCCTCCGCAAATAGAGCACTTGAACGTTTATATTCCATAAATTTTAATACCCTCTATCTAATGGTTTAACATATAATACCTGCCCTTCAAAAATAGCATCGCCTTCTAGCCCATTGTATTGCTTTAAATTGGCGACAGTCAAATTATACTTCTTTGCAATGCTGTACAAGGTATCTCCTTTCTGAACAGTATGTTGGTCTAGTTTGTCTGTCACTTTTGTATACTCGTCTTCAGACTTGCCCAATACTTCTCCATCGTATTTGTACAATTGATACCGCTCAATAAGACTGATCAATTTTGAAGGATATTTCTTATCGGTCGCATAACCAGCCGCTCTAAGCCCTTTTGCCCAGGCTTTGTAATCGTCTTTTGGCAATTTGAACAAATCGAGATAGCGTTTTCTATTGGTCAAAAACAGTGAATGGTCGCGATATGAGAATTTAGCCAAACTGTATTTTCTAAAACATTCTCCTTTCTCATCATCGTCGTGGTAGACTCTGGCGCCCTTCCAGTCGTGACACTTTATACCAAAGTGATTGTTTGCTTTTTGAACCAACTCACCTTTCCCTGCACCAGACTCCAAAATACCCTGGGCTAGGGTAATACTAGCGGGAATACCGTATTGCAACATTTCTTCTTTGGCAATCTCGGCATAGGTATCTACGTAGGCAGATACACCGTCCTTGGGCACAGGATTGACCACTTTTTCAGTTTTTTTAGGATTCTCCTCTACCACCATATCCCTATCTGTGGCAGGCGTGGTGCGATCTATTTTTGGCTTAGAAGTTTTGCTTCGGTTTACGGTTTTTTTGGCGCCGCCACATCCCACGACAAAACCAGCCAGAAATGCTAGTATAAATATTCTTTTAAACATATTAGGTGTGTATGATAGGTAATCCCTTTTTGGCGAGTTTCATATTCATTCCAGCTATGCCCTGCAGGCCACCTGTATGAATTGCTAAAATACGAGAATTCTCTGGAAAATACCCCTTCTCAATTAGATCATAAACCCCATACATAAGCTTTGCCGTATATACAGGATCCAATAAAATACCCGTATCAGCAAAAAAAGTATTCATAAAAGCGATGAGCTCTTTGGATATCTTGGCATAACCCCCAAAGTGGTAATCGTTGATGAGTGACCACCGGCTGTGGGTAGCCACGGCTTTGATCTCATCGTTGATATAAGTGGCCTTTAAAGCTGGAAAACCCAAAATGTGTTGATGCGCGTCAGCGGCTGCTATGAGGCCTTTTAGGGTACCCCCTGTACCTACCGAACAACATACGAAATCGTATTGTGCATCATCAGGTGTTAAGATTTCTTTACAGCCTTTAACGGCTAATGCATTGCTACCTCCTTCAGGAATAAGGAAAGGCTTTGGTACGCTTTCTAAGAGGGTCTTAACCGAGGCGGCGGCCTCTTTTTCTCTATAATCGCTTCTAGTCACAAATCTAAAGGTCATTCCTTGATCATGTGCAAAAGCTAATGTTGGATTCTTTGACAAAGTAGGCCCTAGATCTTGCCCTAACTCTTCTCCTCGTATAATTCCAATGGCCTTAAACCCATGAGCCTTTGCAGCGGCGGCAGTTGCGGCAATGTGGTTAGAATAAGCACCTCCAAAGGTCACTAGCGTTTCTAAGTGTTGCGCTTTCGCGAAAGCGATATTATACTTTAGTTTTCTAAACTTATTCCCAGAAATAAAAGGATGTAGCAGATCTTCTCGCTTTATACTAACCGAAATCTGGTTTGGAAAGGAAATAGGTAGGGTTTGATTCAAAACACCAAATAGTTAATCAATGAAGAAAGCTTAAAAAGATAAATGCATTCCAACTGCAAAATTAACCTAAATCCCTGTCCCTACTGACACTTCTCAAAACTATTTTTTAAAGCAAATAGTAATGTAGATTGAGGTGTATACCTACTTAGCATAAGCGATAGAGCTTGCCACTACATAAGGTGATTTGGGTATATTTTTGAAGGACTATTAAGCTATATTTTCATATGCGTCCAAAAGTCTTTGTTGGCTTTCTGAACTATGAACCCGCAGCACTTTTGATACGTTAGAAATACTTGCGCCAGGCGCAGTACTTGCGTTTTTTTAAGTAATCTAACTGGTTTTCATTGCTATAAGCCTCACGCTCAAAGGAGATATTTTTATAAGCGATATAGCGGTCCTTATATTGAACAAGTCTGTAGAGATATTCCAATCCATAGAGTATAAAAAAAGGCAAAACCAATAATTCGCTTTGTTGTCTAAGATGTATTTGCTCGTGATTTACAAACACATCGTCATCTTTTAGATCTGGTGTTTTCATGATCACAAAAGGCCAGAGCGTTATGCCTACAAATCGCCTGCGCAACAAATATTTATTTACAACAAAAAACATATTTAAAAATACTGGGTTTACACATAAAAGCACCTACTCTTATCGTTTTATTCTTAACGGTATCACTACGCTATATGCACTAGCAACTTTAATACCATACTTAGTATCTTTGTAGTATGTCGCATATGAAGAAACATATTCCTATAGAAGAGGGAGATTTCTACCTCACTCCAGAAGGCTATCGTTGTTTTACAGCCCAATACCATCTAAAACGCGGATACTGTTGCGAAAGCGGCTGTAGACACTGTCCATATGGCTTTGACAAAAAAACCAATAGACAGAAAAAGACACGAGAATAACCACAATCAACTTTTACTAAGACCATCGATATGCTAGCTAATACCTCAACCACATTTGAAGCCCAAATTCTGCAAGGAATCCCAGATACGCTTCCAGAAAAAAAGCCTTTTGACCCTAGCATTAATCACGCCCCAAAACGAAAGCCCATCCTTTCAGATAGCGAGACAAAATTAGCCTTAAAAAATGCCTTACGTTACTTTGATGCCAGGCATCATCAAGTACTTCTTCCAGAGTTTAAAGAAGAGCTAGATACCTATGGTCGTATTTATATGTATCGCTTTAGACCCAGCTATCAGATGTATGCTAGGCCTATTGACGCCTATCCTGCTCAGAGCAAACAAGCAGCGGCAATCATGCTCATGATCCAGAATAATCTAGACCCGGCCGTGGCACAGCACCCCCACGAATTAATTACCTATGGCGGTAATGGGGGTGTATTTTCTAATTGGGCTCAATACTTGCTGTGCATGCAATACCTAGCTCAAATGACAGATGAGCAAACTCTTGTCATGTATTCAGGACATCCTATGGGTTTATTTCCCTCGCATAAAGAAGCTCCGCGTGTGGTTGTGACTAATGGGATGATGATTCCCAATTATTCACAGCCCGACGATTGGGAGAAATTTAATGCCTTGGGTGTTACTCAATACGGCCAAATGACCGCAGGCAGCTATATGTATATTGGCCCGCAAGGTATTGTCCATGGTACGACAATTACTGTGATGAATGCCTTTAGAAAAATTAAGAAATCTCCCAAAGCTGGTGTTTTTGTCACTTCTGGTTTAGGTGGTATGTCTGGAGCTCAACCTAAAGCTGGTACTATTACAGGTTGCATCACTATATGTGCAGAGGTTAACCCAAAAGCTGTAGAAACACGTCATAGTCAGGGTTGGGTCGATGAAATTATCGATTCTATTGAGGTGCTGGCTCAACGCGTGAATACGGCCAAAGCAAACCAAGAAGCGGTTTCTATCGCATACCAGGGTAATATTGTGGATGTTTGGGAAGGATTAGATCGGCATAAAATTCAGGTCGATATAGGAAGTGACCAGACCTCACTACACAATCCTTGGGCGGGCGGCTATTATCCCGTTGGTCTCAGTTTTGAACAGGCCAATGATTTGATGGCCTCAGACCCTGAACGCTTTCGCGAAAGCGTACAAAATAGCCTTAAACGCCATACAGCGGCTATTAACAAGCATACTAGTAAGGGTACTTACTTCTTTGACTACGGTAATGCCTTCTTACTAGAAGCTTCCCGTGCAGGCGCCGATATATTGGCTGCCGATGGCATACATTTTAAATATCCATCTTATGTACAGGATATTATGGGTCCTATGTGCTTTGACTACGGTTTTGGACCTTTTAGATGGGTTTGCGCAAGTGGCGATCACACAGACTTAGCTAAGACAGACGCCATTGCCTGCAAGGTCCTAGAAAGACTAGCCCAAGACGCTCCACCAGAGATACAACAGCAAATGCAAGACAACATCCAGTGGATTAAGGGTGCCCAGCAAAATAAACTTGTGGTAGGGTCTCAGGCCCGAATCTTATATGCCGATGCCAATGGAAGAGCGCAAATCGCACAAGCCTTTAATGATGCTATTGCCAAAGGCGAGATTGGTTATATCATTCTAGGTAGAGATCATCACGACGTATCTGGAACAGATTCTCCATACAGAGAGACCAGTAACATTTATGACGGTAGTCAGTTTACAGCCGATATGGCTATTCACAATGTAATTGGTGACAGTTTTAGAGGAGCTACTTGGGTCAGTATCCACAACGGTGGTGGCGTAGGTTGGGGCGAAGTTATTAATGGAGGATTTGGTATGGTTCTTGATGGTACTAAGGAGGCACAAAAGCGTCTACAAGCCATGCTATTTTGGGATGTCAATAACGGAATTGCAAGACGGAGTTGGGCACGTAATGAAGGAGCCATATTTGCGATCAAACGCGCGATGCAAGATGAGCCCTCACTAAAAGTTACACTACCAAATAGTGTTGAAGAAAAGTTATTTGATAACATTTAAAAAAGAATTCTTATGAAAACAGTACGACTACTACCGCTTTTAGCCATCGTATTCTTGATTAGTTCATGTAGCACGGTGAGAGTGGCTTCAGATTATGATCAGGATGTTAACTTCACAGAGTATAAAACCTATGCTTTTTATAAACCTGGGATAGATCAAGCAGATGTTTCTGATCTAGACAAAAAACGCATCTTAAGAGCCATTGAGGCCGAGATGGATGCCAAAGGGTTTACCAAATCTCAAAATCCAGAACTTTTAGTGAGCATATTTACCAAAGCCAAAGAACGCGTAGACGTTTACCAGAACAACTGGGGCTGGGGAGGCCTGTGGGGTCCTTGGGGTGGAGCCTGGGGTGGTCCTTGGGGCGGCATGTGGGGCTGGGGAGGCGCCTACGGCAATACCGTTTCTAGAACAACGCAAGGCACTTTGTATATCGATTTGATTGATGCTTCCAAAAAGCAATTGGTCTGGCAAGGTCAGGGTACAGCTCCCTTAGTAAGCAACAATATTGATAAACGCAACGAGCGCATACGTGAAATAGTAAGAGAAATAATGACCGTATACCCTCCAAATGTGGCAAGTAATTAAGCTAACAGATTAAAGAAATACAGCATAAGGCTATCCAAATGGGTAGCCTTTTTTTATAGGACCAATAGTGCAATATAGGATTAACACCCTTCGTCATCCTTGGGAAATCATCAGCTAGATTTGTTATTTATTCAAATTAAAAGCCATATGGTAAAACTAGCCTAGATTATCAAAGGAAGGGAGATCTCATGACAATAAAAAAGCCCTCGGCGATGCTGAGGGCTTTTGTTGTAAGGTAAATCTATGTGTTACTGCTTGACAAATCGCTTTGTAAGGGTTTGACCGTTTACAGCTACATTTATCAGGTAAATTCCTGTTTGATACGCAGAGACGTCAATCTGTGTTTTTATGCTCGCTACATCCATTTTGGTTACGATACGACCGTGTAGATCATATATAGTAATACGCTCCATTTCTGTAATACCTGCATCTACTATTATATCATTAATAGCTGGATTTGGATAAACACTTATTGATGATCCATCCAATACGTTATCTGACAAACTCAAAGTACTATCGACCACCAAGTCAAAGGAGCAAGTCGTTGTATTACCAGCAGCATCAGTAGCTGTTACTGTAATAGTTGTAGTGCTAGGCTCTGTAACCACAGTTCCTGGTGCTGGGTCTTGCGTCACAATCAGGTCAGGACCGCTTGAGCAGTTGTCTGAAGCAGAAGTAGTAAAGTCATCAATGGTATAACTTCCGCTATCGTCACCAGAAACAACTATCTCATCTGGACAGTCAATAACTGGCAAGGTAGTATCAGTAATCACAATATCAAAGGTGTATATCGTTTCATTACCATTAACATCGGTAATGGTAAACTCTTCGGTATTGGTTCCTACCGGGAACATTGCACCAGATCCTAAACCTCCAGTCTGTACAACAGTTGCCAAAGTTAAGTCTCCACAATTATCATCTAATACAAAACTATCAATAGTAACAGGGTCATAATTTACCACAGTAGCACAATCTCCAGCACTCGCACCTGTTCCTGTAAAAATATCGATTGGACCTGAAATCACTGTAATAGGCGTAGTGTCCTGAACAACCACATCAAAGGTACAGGTAGCCGTATTTCCGCTGGCATCGGTTGCGACAAATGTATTTGTCGTGGTTCCTAATGGAAATTCACTACCGCTAGCCAGACCTGCCGTTTGTGCCACAGTAACGCCAGCACAATTATCGACCGCCATAGGCATGTCAAATGTAACAATGGCGCCACAATCTGGTGTATCAGACTCTACTGTCATAGTCATAGGACAGGCATCGGTCATACTTACTGGAGAGTTTATAAGAACATCACCATAAGGGGATAAGCCATAAATACCTGCCGAAACAGTTGTTCCAGCCGTATTACAAGCTGCCGTTAGGGCAAGGCCACTACCACTCTGTTGAGCACCAATGGTAGATCCAGAACCATCCTCTGCGTCTGTTAAATACTGATAAATGACATCTCCATTGTCAAATAAAATTGCCTGTGCTTGTATCGCACCTCCAGCAAAGTGATTACCTACCCATTCGATCACACTTGCGCCCATGACATCCCCATTAGGGTGTGGATAAGGCGAGGTAGTAAAGTATTCATAATAAACTGTTGCTACCAAATCATCGTGTAATGGATATAACCTTGCCGTATCAACTCCAGTTGAGGGTACAGCAGGAAGTGGGCAATCATTACTTAAATCAGGACCATTATCGGTCAAATCGATACTTATATAACCATTGGTTGCCACCCTCAAACTTCCTACAGTATTATCGTAGATGGTAAAGGGTGCTCCTAAAGTTGCTGTAAATGCTGTATCATCTCCGTTACCAAGGACTGTACCAGTTGCTGTAATAGATTGATAATTGGCAACCAAAGTGTTGTCTAGAGTATAGTTTGCTCCTACTGGTGGTGATGTTGTTCCGCCCTGAAATACGGGATCCTCATTATCTACCACAGTTACTGTAGTGGTACAGCTTGCTGTATTAGCATTAACATCTGTAACAGTCAAGGTTACTGTCACTGGAGTACCTACATCTGCACATGAAAAATCTGCAACGTCTATGCTTAAGGTGGCGATACCACAATCATCAGTAGATCCATCATCAACATCGGCAGCGGTTATGGACGCCATACCCATATCATCTAAGGCAACAGTAAATGGCGCAACACAGGAAGCTGTAGGAGGTACCATGTCTTGAGTAATTACATCAATAGTTGTAGTGGCCATACGCCCACAAAAATCGGTTACAGAAAAAGTAACAGTTGTGGTTGTTGCTCCAGAGATAACAGTGCCAGGAGCAGGGGTTTGACTAATTGCTGGTGAAGAACAATCTGATGTGAGTGTTATGCTAGCAGTATAATCTAAAAGTGTAAATTCACAATTAGCATCAAGCATTTCGTTTACTGTAGGACTCGCAGCCGTTAAGGTAGGGTCATTGTTACTTTCTATTGTAAATGTTTGTTCACACTGGGCCATATTACCAGCCCCGTCCTGAATAAAATAGGTTCTAGGTACAATAACTGGATCTCCAGGACAACCAGTGTTTCCTGGGATGATGGTAAGCGCGCTCAAAATGGCGTCGGCCGGTGTGGGACAAGCGTCGTTAATGATAGGCAAACTAAAATCAACAGGAGGCAAATCGGCTCTACAATCCAGATCGGCATCTACAATATTAGAACAGTCTACATCCAGCATACACATCATACGATCTGTTTGGGCGCTCCCTTGTTTAGGTGCGTTGAGAGTGTTTATAATAAAGGTTCGCACCTCAGGATCCATAGACAGTTGATCAAAGGAAGCCTCATTAGTCCAACTATACTCTACATCTCCTACCTTCATAAGGTAAGTGACGTCTTCTTGAGTTGATGTAATTTGTGCATAGGTCATTATGGGAATGAGTACCATAACGATCAGAAAAGTAATTTTTTTCATAATCGGATTGTTTTAAAATTAAAAAATTAGAAAACACTATAGCCCATGCTATAGCGAGTATTATGCAAAAAAACGCAATCGGGGGTCTACGAATTAGGGGGAGAATGCACTCTAAATTACAATATTTAAAGTACTTAAGATCAATAGATCAGAAAATTATGTCAAATCTTATACTTCAGCCTTGCTGTACAGTACACAGTTTAACCTTAATATTGTATCGAAGTAGTCTTTGGTAATGGTATCTCAAATAGAACAATCGCGGCTATAAGATTTGGACTTCTATTTAAAAATGTTTGTGTCTAGCAAGGCTCCGAGAACAAAACTAGAACTCCTTAGACTTGCAAAAAGTTGTCTTAAAAGCCATATAAGCGAGCCGCTCTCGGGTTAATTAATTTATAGTTTTTAGAACTGAAACCAATACGAGTTACTACAGTTAAATATTTTGAAACCTTTAAGTTAATCCTATTTTTAATACGCTAGTAATTCTTCCAGCTTAGCCATAACTTTCTTGGTACTAGGAATCATGGTTTCTTCCAAAGTGCTGTTAAGTGGAATGGCGGGCATGTTTTCAGACCCTATAAGCATCACTGGAGCATCGAGTGCTCTAAAGCATTCTTCTTGGATGCGACCTTGCAAGCTACGGCTAAAGCCATTTTCAGAAGGTTCTTCGGTCACCACAAGACACTTACCACATTTGTTAACCGATGTAAAAATAGTATCATAGTCTATAGGGTGTAGGGTACGTAAATCAACAACCTCTATGCGGTCTTCCATTCCTAACTCCTTACTGGCATTCATCGCCCAATGCACCCCCATTCCATAGGTAATAACAGCGATGGTCTCCTGCTCTTCTTGTTTCCAAATCTCTTGTAGTACCCACGCTTTTCCAAAAGGCAGTACATAATCTTCATCGGGCATTATTGAGGTAGCCCCTTGGGTACCTTTTACTTTGCTCCAGTACAAGCCCTTGTGCTCAAAAATAACTACAGGATTTGGATCGTAATAAGCAGCTTTTAACAGCCCTTTTAAATCGGCTCCATTAGACGGGTATGCTATTTTTAAACCTCTGATGTTGGTCACCACACTCTCTACCGAAGATGAGTGATAGGGCCCTCCAGAACCATAGGCTCCTATAGGCACGCGCAAAATCATTGACACAGGCCATTTACCATTACTGAGATAACAACTACGACTAACCTCGGTAAACAGTTGATTGAGTCCTGGCCATATATAATCGGCAAATTGCACCTCGACTATCGGTTTTAAACCTGCAGCGCTCATCCCAACGGTAGATCCTACTATAAAGGCCTCTTGAATTGGGGTATTAAATACCCTATTATCGCCAAATTTTTGCGCAAGGGTAGCGGCCTCTCTAAAAACACCCCCCAAACGACCACCTACATCCTGACCGTAAAGTAAACACTCTGGATGTTTGCGCATCAACTCTTCTATAGCAAACAAGGCACAATCAACCATGACTACCTGCTCTCCATTTTCAGGATGGCGTTTACCGGTTTCCTGAGTAATGGGTGTGGGCGCAAAGTCGTGGGTAAATAAATCTTCAGGTTTAGGATCTGGAGCCTGTTGTGCTTTTTCAAAGGCTGCGGCTACTTCCGCTTTCGCGAAAGCTTCCATCTGATCAATCTCAGTTTGTGTTACGCCTAGATCTAACAAAAGCTGCTTCATCTTTGGGTAGGGATCTCTGCTTCGAGCCTCGTCCAAATCATCTCTATACCACTCCATACGCACCCCAGATGTATGATGATTTAACAGGGGTACTTTGGCGTGTACCAAAAAGGGTCTTCTCTCTTTTCGTATGGTCTCAATCACCCCCTTGAGCGTTTGATAGCTCTGTTCAAAATCTGTCCCATCTATAGAAACGGCTTCCAAACCGTGAAAGCCCTGTGCATATTCAAAGGCATTTTGAGCTCTGGTCTCGGCAGCATTCGCCGATATATCCCAGCCGTTATCCTGTACCAAATACAATATAGGCAATTGTTTGAGGGCAGCCATTTGAAAGGCTTCTGCGATCTCACCTTCTGTTACAGAGGCATCCCCAAGAGAACACACCACTAGGGGCAAAGCATCGGCTTGGTCGTGCTTTAGGCCTTCTGCCTCTTTGTACCAAAATCCCATCGCCACTCCGGTGGCAGGAATTGTTTGCATCCCAGTAGCCGAGCTCTGATGGGGTATTTTTGGCTTATCATCATCTTTAAGACTTGGATGCGAATAATAGGTGCGGCCTCCAGAAAAAGGGTCGTCTTTTTTGGCCATAACCTGTAACATCAAATCATAAGGCTTCATCCCAATGGCGAGCAACATTGCATCATCTCTATAATAAGGAAATGCATAATCCTGAGGCTGTAATTGCATACCTATAGCGGTTTGTATTACCTCGTGTCCTCGACTCGTGGCGTGAACATATTTAGAAACGATTTTAAATTGTTCCTCATAGAGTTCTGTCATCGCCTTGGCGGTGATCACATTTTTAAACCCGTCGATAATGATTTCCTTCTTCATATACTTTTGTAAAAATCTTAAACTAATAAACCTACTTTTTCTCAGTGACCAAGAATCTTATTGGGCAGCAACATCATCGCTTACCTCAACCATCCAATCAAACATATCTTCATGACGTCGGGTTTTTATAGCATTGAGCATTTCGTTAATCTCGAGACCTAGCTTATAGGAGTCAGAAATGGTCACCTTTTGATCACCCCAACCTATTTGGTGTATATAAGCAATACCTACAGCTGTTCCTGTTCCAAAGGCTTCCTCTAGTGTCCCTTGTTGGGCCGCAGCAAAAATTTCGTCTATAGTAATAGGACGCTCAACTACTGTATAGCCTTTATGTTGAAGTAGCTCAATAACACTCTTTCTAGTTATTCCATGAAGTACGGCGCCATCCAGTGGAGGGGTTATGATGTCACCAGCAATCTTGAAAAAGATGTTCATAGTTCCTACCTCCTGTATATAACGATGCTCGTGGGCATCTAGCCATAGTACCTGATCATATCCTTTGGATTTGGCAATCTCTGTAGGTCTAATTGCCGCTGCATAATTTCCTGCTGCCTTAGCCTCCCCAGTACCACCTGCTGCTGCTCTGATATAGGTGGGTTCTGCCCATAATGAAATAGGTTTACTAAAGAAAGGTCCGGCCGGCGAAGCGATAATGATAAATTTAAAACTGGTTGCTGCTCGCATCCCGATAAAGGGTTCATCGGCATACATAAATGGCCTCAGGTATAAAGCCGAGCCCTCTACTGGTGGGATCCAGGCCTTATCTACGGCTATCAAGGCTTTTAAGCCTTGTACAAAAAGTGCCTCGTCAAGCGATGGCATACCCATACGGGCAGCGCTCTCATTTAGTCTCTTAGCATTGTCATATGGTCTAAACAGTAGCGGTTGGGATTGGCTTTCATTAGAACTTTGAGCAAGGGTACATTTCATCCCTTCAAAAATAGCCTGACCGTAATGAAGAGCCATTGCTGCTGGATGAGTTGGAATATGCGCCAAGGGTTCGACGCGAGGATTAACCCACTCACCATCTTTGTAGTCACATACAAACATGTGATCTGTAAAGGTGCGACCCAAAGGTATATTATCAAAATCTAATTGGTCCAATTTGGACACTTCACTACGATGTATTGTGATCTTCATCAGCTTAAAATTTTAGCGTTCGCTGGGTATCAAACTGTTCTAAATAGTCTGCGATGCGTCTTAGAAAACTACCGCCAAGATATCCATCTACAATACGATGATCAAAACTTAATGACAGATACATCATATGTCTAATGGCTATTGTATCTCCTTCTGGTTGTTCAATAACTTCTGCTCGCTTTTTAATGATTCCTGTGGCCAATATGGCAGCCTCCGGTTGATTAATAATGGGGGTTCCCATAATGCTTCCAAAAGTCCCAACATTACTTATCGTAAAGGTTCCGCCTTTGATATCATCACCTTTGAGTTTGTTCTCTCTTGCCAGTTGGCTCAAGCGATTAACCTCAGAGGCCAATGACAAAAGATTTTTCTGATCGGCATGTTTAACGACAGGTACGATGAGATTTCCAGATGGCAAGGCAGTGGCCATACCAATATTAATAGCCTCTTTGACAATAATATTCTTGCCGTCAACCGAAACATTAATCATCGGAAAATCTGAGATGGCTTTGGCGACAGCCTCAATAAATAATGGTGTAAAGGTGAGTTTTTGTTTGTAATCGGACTCGAATTGCACTTTATTGGCGTTTCTCCAATGCACCATCTCTGTTAGGTCGGCTTCTACGTAAGCAGTTACATGAGGACTGGTGTGTTTACTATACACCATATGATCGGAAATCATTTGACGCATGCGATCCATCTCAACAATTTTACCACTACCCTTATCTAAGTTGAGCTGTGGGATGCGATATGCGTCTGGATCATGAGTAGCCATTGGCTGGGCAAATTTATAGGGGCGGCCACTTTCTATATAGTGCATCATATCGCTCTTGCGCAATCTCCCGTCTTTACCTCCTCCCGGTATTCGTGCTAATTCTTCATAAGAGATATGATGCTTTTTTGCGATACTATCTACCAATGGGCTAACATATACCTCAGTAGTTGGCAGCTCAAAAGAACGGGCTACTGCAGGCCTTTTGATCGCGGGCTTGGATATAGATCCTGGCTTTTCTTCGGTCTTTTTGGGCTGAGATGCCTCTGTTGTAGAAGGTTCTTTCTTTAGCGTTTTGGAAGCTGTTTTCTCAAATTCGGCGATGGGCTCTCCCACGGCTACTACAGCTCCTTTCTCAAAAAGATATTTCTTTAAAACCCCGGCCACAGGTGCAGGTACTTCGTTGTCAACCTTATCTGTAGCCACCTCAACCAATATATCGCCTTCATCAAAAGCTTCTCCAACCTCTACCAACCAATTGAGTATGGTTCCTTCTGTAATACTTTCGCCCATTTTGGGCATTCTCAATAATTCAACCGGCATAGTCTAGTCTGTATTAGTATAGTGGCAAAAATACAAATTTAGTAAGGGCTTCCTTTGATTTAACTACTTGCATTATTATATAAAGGATAATATTCTTTAATTTAATAGATATTTATAGTATTATTCTGGTAATACATACAAAGGGCAGAATAAATAGTAAAAAAACACCATATGAAACTCGATAAAACAGATATCGCCATTTTAAAAATGTTACAAACCAATTCTAACCGTACGGTCAAGAGTATGGCAGAGGCGTTACAGCTCTCGACTACTCCCGTTTTTGAACGAATCAAAAAACTGGAAAAAGAAGGCTATATCAAGAAGTATACAGCTGTACTCGATCATAAAAAATTAGGTTTGAAACAAACTGTGTTTATAGCTCTTTCTCTTCAAGGACATACCCGTAGTTATTTAGAAAAGTTTGTCAAAGAGATCAACAATTTTCCAGAGGTCGTCGAGTGTCATAGGGTGAGTGGGAGTTTTGACTACTTACTAAAATTGGTGGTTGAAGATATTGAAGCATATGAAAAATTTATCATCACCAAACTCACCTTGATACCCTATTTAGGAAACGTTCAAAGCCATATTACCCTATCTACCAGCAAACAAACCAATACAGTAGATCTCTCTTTTTTAGAAGCATAAAAAAACCCTCAGCCAAGGCTGAGGGTTTTGATTTATTCTGGGTCATCCATTTTGAAATCTTCCATGAATTTTGTCGTGTAATTACCCGACAAATAATCTGGGTGATCCATAAGTTGACGGTGAAAAGGAATTGTGGTCTTGATACCTTCAATAACAAACTCGTCTAGCGCTCTCTTCATCTTATTGATAGCTTCCTCTCTAGTTTGAGCTGTTGTGATCAACTTGGCGATCATGCTATCGTAATTAGGCGGAATCATATAGCCACTGTATACATGAGTATCTATTCGCACCCCATGCCCGCCTGGAGCATGAAGATTCGTGATTCTACCCGGCGAAGGTCTAAAGTCGTTATATGGATCTTCTGCATTGATTCGACATTCTATTGAATGCAGCTGCGGAAGGTAATTTTTCCCAGAAATGGGGACACCTGCCGCCACCAATATTTGCTCTCTGATCAAATCGTAATCTACAACCTGCTCTGTAATGGGATGCTCTACCTGAATACGAGTATTCATCTCCATAAAGTAAAAGTTGCGATGTTTATCTACCAAAAACTCTACAGTACCCGCACCTTCGTATTTGATAAATTCTGCGGCTTTAACAGCTGCTTTCCCCATATCATCACGCAATTTATCGGTCATAAATGGAGATGGAGTTTCTTCGGTAAGTTTTTGGTGTCTGCGCTGTACAGAACAATCGCGCTCAGACAAGTGACATGCCTTACCATTGCTATCGCCTACTACTTGAATCTCGATATGACGAGGTTCTTCGATAAGCTTTTCCATATACATGCCGTCATTACCAAAGGCATTTTTTGCCTCTTGTCTCGCAGACTCCCACGCCTTTTGCAAGTCTTCTTCTTTCCAGACAGCACGCATCCCTTTACCACCACCACCAGCGGTGGCTTTAAGCATTACGGGATAACCTACTTCTTTGGCCAGTTTTTTACACTGCTTGAAATCTTCTATGATACCATCAGAACCAGGTACACAGGGAACCCCTGCTGCCTTCATGGTGGCTTTGGCCGTAGCCTTATCACCCATTTTACTAATCATATCTGCAGAAGCACCAATAAATTTAATATCGTGCTCTTCACATATTTTTGAAAATTTTGCATTTTCCGACAAAAACCCATAACCAGGATGGATAGCGTCAGCATTGGTAATCTCTGCGGCGGCGATGATATTGGCCATTTTGAGATAGGATTCTGGGCTAGGTGCCGGACCTATACACACGGCTTCGTCTGCAAAACGCACGTGCAAACTTTCGCGGTCAGCGGTTGAATAGACGGCAACGGTTTTAATGCCCATTTCCTTACACGTACGAATAACACGTAAGGCGATTTCTCCTCTATTAGCAATAAGTATCTTCTTAAACATAAGTGTTCAATTTACGGTAGTCTTCTTTTGATATATTTCGCTTAAAGCGAAATAATAATCAGAAAAATAAAAACTACAATTTATAAATACCCGCTAGGGATTACGAAGGGTCAACCAAAAATAAAGGCTGGTCAAACTCAACAGGTGAAGAATCGTCTACCAATACTTTTACGATGGTACCAGACACTTCACTCTCGATCTCATTAAATAACTTCATCGCTTCGATTACACAAAGTACATCTCCTTCTGAAATACTTTTCCCTACCTCAACAAAAGTAGGTTTATCAGGAGCCGGCTTACGGTAGAAAGTGCCAATAATAGGAGACTTGATCGTGACGTATTTAGAATCATCTTCTTCCTTAGTCGCAGCAGGTGCAGCAGGTGTTTCTGGAGCTGCAGGTGCAGCAGGTGCTGGTGCGGCAGCTGGCATTTGCGGCATAGCTGGCATTTGCTGTAAGATAGTAGTTGCGCCTTTATCGTCGTCGGCACCAGTTTTAATAGTGATTTTTACATCATCCATCTCTAGCTTTACTTCACTAGCTCCCGACTTTGCCACAAATCTGATTAAATTTTGAATTTCTTTTAAATCCATAAGTGTTTGAATTAGTCAATTAGGTGATTTTAGGAATTGTACGCCCATTTGAGATATATAGATCCCCAGGTAAATCCGCCACCAAAAGCAGCAAAAACGATATTATCCCCTTTTTTAAGTTTGGTTTCATAATCGCTCATCAGCAGTGGTAAAGTTGCTGATGTCGTATTGCCATAGCGATGTATATTCATTAGCACTTTTTCTTCGTCTAATTCCATACGCTTAGCGGTGGCATCAATTATTCGTTTATTGGCTTGGTGAGCAATAAGATAATCCACATCATTGCGGGTAAGCTTATTGCGCTCCATAATCTTTGCACTCACATCTGCCATATTGGAAACAGCAAATTTGAATACAGTACGTCCATCTTGAAATACGTAGTGCTGGCCATTGGCTACCGTCTCTTCTGAGGCTGGAAGTATAGAGCCTCCTGCATCAATCTTGAGAAACTCTCTGCCAATTCCATCAGATCTGAGGTACTCATCCTGTAGGCCTAAACCTTCTTGGTTAGGTTCAAAAAGAACAGCACCTGCGCCGTCTCCAAAGATGATGCAGGTGGTCCTGTCTGTATAATCTATAATCGATGACATCTTATCGGCCCCGATTAGCAATACCTTTTTATAACGTCCCGATTGAATATAACTCGCAGCGGTAGACATCCCGTAAAGAAAACTTGAGCAGGCCGCAACGAGATCGTAGGCAAATGCATTGGTAGCTCCAATCTGTGTTGCCGTATACACTGCAGTAGATGCCACTGGCATATCAGGAGTTGCTGTAGCAACGATAACGAGATCAATTTCTTTAGGGTCAAGGTTATTTTTGGAAAGGAGATCTTGTGCTGCTTTCACAGCCATAAAGGAGGAACCTTTATCTGGATCTTTAAGAATTCGGCGTTCTTTGATACCCGTACGAGAGGTAATCCACTCATCATTGGTATCTACCATAGTTGCCAAAATCTGATTGGTTAAGACAAACTCTGGAACATATGCCCCTACAGCTGTAATGGCCGCTGAGATTTTATTCATTGGATTCCGTTGATTTGATCATTTTACAGCAAAAAGGCCGCAAAATGGCTCGAAAAGTACTAAAATTTGAACAAAACACGACAAGAATTAACTTTTTTTGCATGAATTGTTCATAAAAAAAAGCGCTCTTATAATGAGCGCTTTTATATATGTTATTATGAGTCGATTAAGCCTCGGCTTCTTCCTCAGTTCTGTCAATAACTACTTGTCCTCTGTAATACAATTTACCTTCAAACCAGTGAGCTCTGTGGTAAAGATGTGCTTCTCCCGTTGTAGGGTCTGTAGCTATCTGTGGAATAGCAGCCTTGTAATGTGTTCTTCTTTTATCTCTTCTAGTTTTCGAGATTTTTCTCTTTGGATGTGCCATAATTTATACTTTAAAGTAATTTTTTTAATTTATCCCAGCGTGGGTCTATTTCTTTTTTTTCTTCTCTGTCTATACTATGATGATTCAGTTTGTTCAATATTTCAGATTGCATACTACCGTCTTCAACACCTGGATGAATACGCTTAGAGGGTAAAGCTAATACTACACATTCATATATGTATTGTTGTATGTCAATCTTGTGCTCACTAGCTGGAATGACTACCAAATTATCGTCTATCTCTTTAAAATCACTTCCAAACTTTACTACCAACGAAATGGCATTTTGCAATGGTAAATCAAAATGTTCTAGTGATATATCACATTCAACATTTACAACACCTTCAATTCTAAAATCAAATTCTAAGTGCGTATTTTTCTTTAGTAATGTCACATCACAAGTGATTTTAGCACTGTTAAATTCGTTATAACCTAAATCATCAAAGAACGTGTTATCTATCTCGTATTCAAATTGATGTTCTTCTAACTTCAATCCAACAAAATGGATGACATAATCTTCATTATTTCTCATCATGACATCATTTTTGAGCGTGCAAATATATAAAAATTATTGTAAATTAATTTGAAATAAAAACTAATTTTTAATACTCCTGTAGCTAGGCTTTAAAGTGTTAGTAGTCAGAATTTTATATTCCTCCCTATTCTTAAATATTCTGATTGCTAAAAATACTGCTTTGCTAAACGAGTTATGATCGGCTATACCTTTACCAGCAATATCAAATGCAGTCCCATGATCAGGAGAAGTTCTTACATATTTAAGACCTGCTGTATAATTTATGCCTTCTCCAAAAGAGATGGTCTTAAAGGGTATAAGGCCTTGGTCATGATATGCTGCTATGATCGCATCAAAATTTTTGTAATTTTTTGATCCAAAGAAACTATCTGCAGCATATGGTCCAAAAACATAATGCTCTTTCTTATTGATTTCTTTTAGTGTTGGTCTTAATATGTCATCATCCTCTTTACCAATTACACCATTATCACCTGTATGTGGATTAATTCCTAA
>CAZJWI010000013.1:0-50438 GCA_964549485.1 uncultured Flavobacteriaceae bacterium | reverse complement strand
CCTTTTTAAGTTCTTTTCCAACCACCAAGGCCACTGTTTTTGTCAATGCGCAACAAGCTTTTTTGATTGGATATAATAACCCAGATAATACAGGAGCCAATTTTTCTCAAAACTCTACAGCTGTTGGTTTTGGAGCCAAATACCAACTTACCGAGGTCTTAAATATAGAATCCTCCTTTGGTAAGATTGTAAGAGGTCAGAATTTTCAAGGATTAGGACAAACCTTTAGTCTTGGACTCCGAGCTATTTTTTAAGGGTATTTATGCTTAAGAATATGAGCTATCCAACTCTAGCGTACATTTAACGTTTTGCTATGAAAAAAATATCCTAATTTGATAGGATGAAAAAGTGCCTAAAAATAGCTGTACTATCTGGAGTCTTGTTCTTTTGTTTATTACTGCAAAGTTGTACAGCCCAAACCGCCAAGATCAATGGAGTGAGTTTTGTGGCAGCACGTGACAGAGCTACACAAGTTCATGTAGAACCTGTTTTAGATCTCGGGGCAAGCCATGCGGCTATTATGCCATTTGGTTTTATACGCGGAGACCAAAGTGCTCAAATCATTCACAATACCAAGCGACAATGGTTTGGCGAAAGGAGGGATGGTGCCAAGCATTATATTGAGCTCTTAAAAGCCAATGGGATTAAGATCATGCTAAAGCCTCAAATATGGATTGCTAGAGGAACCTATACAGGGTATTTAAAAATGGAAGATGAAGTGCAATGGAAAGCGTTAGAGGCCTCTTATCGAGACTTTATTATGGAATACGCCACTTTGGCTCAAGAAACAGAGGTAGGTCTATTTTCTATAGGTACCGAGTTAGAACAATTTGTGGTAAATAGACCAGGGTTTTGGAAAACCCTGATCCAAGATATCAGAAAAGTGTATAAAGGCAAATTGACCTATGCCTCAAATTGGGATGAGTATAAAGATGTTCCTTTTTGGGATCAATTAGACTATATAGGTATCGATGGCTACTTTCCAGTTTGTGAACAACAAACCCCCACGGTGGCTAGTGCACGAGCTGGGTGGCAACCCTGGAAGGCCCAATTGAAAGCTTTCGCGAAAGCGCAATCTAAGCAAATACTTTTTACAGAATGGGGCTATCGCAGTATGGACTATACAGGCAAAGAGCCTTGGGATGCCGATCATACTATTGAAGGGGTAAACCTTCAAGCACAAGCTAATGTGACACGCGCGGCCTTTGAAGAGTTATGGACAGAAGATTGGTTTGCTGGGGGCTTTACTTGGAAGTGGTTTATACATCATGACAAAGTAGGAGGTTTAAAAGACAATCAATTTACACCTCAAAATAAACCTGCCGAGGCTGTCATACGCGAATATTTCAACAAAAAATAACGCCCTTAATGACTGAAGATCTTAAGCGCCAGATTGCCTTTTGAACCTGAGAAAGCTTACATATTGCTCAATAGTATTATTTCTAATAGGAGGCACTGTAAAGATCAAGGCGCAGCAAGATCTGGTAAGCGATATTGCTGTAGAAGGCAACAGCCGCTTGCGTAATTCTTTTGTACTAAGAGCCAGTGATCAGAAAATAGGGAGGCCCTTAGATTCGATGCTGCTGCAGGCCGATATGATTAGGCTCAAGCGTATGCCAGCGGTCTCTCATGCCTATTTTAATGTCCAGAAACAGGCTAGTGGCCATTATCGGGTGGTGTATACCATCGAAAAAAACAGTACACTTATTCCTCAACTCAATATCTACACCACCAATGATGACGAATTTGCTTATCGCATTGGCCTGTATGAGTTTAATACCCTGGGACAAAACATTGCTTTTGGCGGGTTCTTCCAGAAAGACATCTACAACTCTTACGGCATTAATTTTAGAGCGCCATTTTTAATTAATAGCCATATCGGGCTTGCTGTAAATTTTCAAGATTTGACCACTCGAGAACCTGTGTTTCTGGACGAAGGCGTGGCCGATTATAAATACAACAACACCTCTTTTGAGGTCTTGGGATTGTATAGCTTTAATCTTAGGCATAGTCTAGAGGTTGGGCTTACACTTTTTAATGAAGATTACACCTATCTTGAAGGAGCGACAAATCCTAATATTCCTCAAGACTTTAATATCGATAAAATCCTTTATAAAGGGATTTATAATTACGATGACCTAGATTACTATTATCAATATGTCGATGGTTTTAAAAACACTTTGAATTTTCAGTATGTCATTTCTTCTGAGGCTACCTTGCCAGATTTTCTCATTGGTTGGAATGATATACAATACTATAAGCGCATAGGTGAAAAAGGAAACTGGGCCTCCAGACTTAGACTGGGATTGGCTTCCAATAAAGATTCTCCATTTGCTCCCTTTTCGGTAGATAATAATCTAAATATAAGAGGTGTGGGAAATATAATTGATAGGGGCACGGGTGCCATTGTTCTCAATACCGAATACCGACATACAGTCTATGAAAAAAAATGGTTTGGTCTCCAGCTCAATGGTTTTATCGATGCCGGAACCTGGCGCAATCCTGGCGGAGACTTTGGAGATTTTGGAGATGATCAAAACCTCAGGGTATACCCAGGAGTTGGACTGAGGTTTATCCACAAACGCATCTTTAATGCGATTTTTAGAATTGATTATGGCTATGGCATCACCCCCGATGCTACAAGTGGTTTTGTATTTGGGATAGGCCAATATTTCTAATAGCGGTTTTTAGACCTGCTATAGATAACATTGTAGCGAGACAGCGATGTGCTGATGGGTAGAATAGGTTTCAGATTTATAAAAAATAGCGCTATAGCGCACATCCCCACCCAATCATTTTTCGTAAGTTTCAAACATCAAATAAATCTTATCATCCTTATGCGTAGATGTTGCGCACTACTCTTGAGTTTTTATAGTCTTGTTCTGATGGGTCAGGATGTAAAAAAGCGACCTTTTGATCTTGAAGCCGATTACTTTTACGGAACAATACTCGAACACAATCCTGACATCGCTCATCTCATTACCGCACACCCACAAGGATTGATACTTGCTTACAATCGAAAAACCTATGGTTATGAACCTTGGGAGCGAAAGTTTAATTATCCTGACGTAGGCTATACGATGATTTATCAGGATATGAAGAATTTCTATCTTGGAGAGCTCTATAGTGCCTACGCGCATTTTAATTTTTATTATTGGAAACGTAGGCTGCAATTTAGAATAGGCCAGGGGGTAGCAATAGCGACCAAGCCCTACGACCGCGTAGAGAATTTTATCAATAATGCCTACGGCACCAGAGTATTGAGCAGTACGATGCTCAAATTTGGATACAAACAAAATAATGTGTTTCGCAATATTGGATTTCATGCAGGGGTAACAATTATTCATTACAGCAACGCCAATCTGCGCGCTCCCAACAATTCGACCAATACTTGGGCCTTTACAGCTGGGCTTAACTATTTTCCAAATGCCAAAGACTTTCCGGGGTATAATACCACTCCCGATACCATGAGCTACAGAGAACCAATACACCTCAATACAGTCGTAAGAGCTGGAGTAAATCAGAGTGACATCAATAATTCTGGACGCTACGGATTTGTAAACTTTAGTGTTTTTGCAGACAAACGCATCAACTATAAATCAAGTTTTACTGCAGGTGCCGATGTTTTCTTTGCCAATTTTCTCAAGGAGCTCATTAGATATGAGGCTATCGCTTTGCCAGATAGTGAAACCACAGGAGACGAAGATTGGAAGCGAGTAGGGTTATTTATAGGTCACGAATTACATTTTAATGCTTTGTCTTTTGTGTCTCAACTGGGCTATTATGTGTATTATCCCTTTGATTTTGAGGGTAGGTTTTATAACAGATTGGGGCTTAAACGAAGGTTTGGTGACCATTTATCTGGGGCTATGACGGTCAAGTCTCATGGAGCCAAAGCAGAAGGGGTAGAATTTAGCGTAGGATACAGATGGTAAGACAATTGAGACATTTAAAATATATAAGCATCACCCTAACATTGCTATTGATGAGCAGTTGTGACACCGATGAGGGTCTCACCTGTTTAAAGACAACGGGTGACATCATAGTTGAGCAAATTGAAACGGCTAGTTTTGAAAAAATCATCGTCTTTGAACGTGTACAGCTTTTTGTAGAAGAGGGGCCAGAGGTCAAGGTTGAGTTAGAAACTGGAACAAATCTTCGTGACGATATATCAGTAACAGTTGCTAATGGTATTTTGTCTATCAAAAATGAGGGCGCTTGTAATTTGTTTCGGCCCTATGGGGTTACAAAGGTGCGCGTGACACATCCAAATATTACAGAGATACGCAATAGTAGTGGGTTGGCCGTAGAGAGTATAGGGGTCATAGGTTGGGATGATTTACGGCTGGTCTCAGACGATTTAATCGAAGAAGATTTTTATCACAAAGACGGCGATTTTAAAATGACCTTGGATACCAGATCACTACAGTTACAATGCAATGGTCTGTCAAATTTCTTTTTGGATGGGAAGGTTGATCATTTGGACATACAATTACTTGAAGGAGACAGTAGATTACCATTTGCGGGCTTAGAGGTAGAAGAGGTTACTATTCTTCACAGTGGTACCAATGATGTCATTGTGGCGCCACTACAATCAATAAGAGGTACCCTATCTAGTACTGGCAACTTAGTATTAAAAAGAGTACCTGAAGTTGTTGAGGTCGAAACCCTATTTACCGGGCGTCTTATTATAGATGACTAACTAATGTTTCTCTTATAGTATTGGTATAAGCTATCTGGAGAGGCTCCAAACCACTTTTTGACGTAGATGGTCCAGAAGTGATATTGCAATCGCCAGATGCCATTATCGTCATACCGTCTGGCAGAGGTCGTCAATTTCTTATTTATGACTACAAAAGTATTACGGGCGTATAACTTATTGATAAGGTCATTGTCTTCATATATGATATAACTTTCGTCAAAACCACCCACCTGCTCAAATAGCGATGCACTAATAAATTGACTCTGATCACCGCCTCTACAAGCGCGCCAAGAAAACTGTGTAAGCCATCCGGCCAGACGTAACCACCAATGCGAATGATCAAAACACATTCTAAAACAGCCCGCAGGGTTGCCCTTTTTTACTTCTTCTACAATATAACGATCATAGTGTCGCGGAGGGAAAGAATCGGCATGAAGAAAATAGAGTATGGGAGCACTGGCATGTTTAGCTCCGTAATTCATTTGTTTGGCTCTGCCTGCAGGGCTCGATAGTACTTTGGCTCCTTCCGCTTTCGCGAAAGCACAAGTATCATCATCACTACCGCCATCTACGACGATTATTTCGTAGATCAACCCAAAGGCTTGCTGTTTTAAATGCTTTATAAGACGAGTGATAGTTGCTGCTTCGTTAAGCACTGGAATGATGATGGAAATTTGTTCTTTCATGGGGATTTAGAAGCTCACCTCAAAAATGAATTACCGTTTTTGTGCATTTAGACCCCAATCGTATGCTTTATACTCTAGCTTTACCGAAGGATCCATCTTCACATTGCTATAGGCGTTGATAAACTCTTTGACGGTTTTATATTTGCCTTGCGTATAATCTTTGGCATACCAGTCAAAAATCTTTGACACCTGAGCGCTATTGGTTTGAATATCGTTTTTGTCACTGTTGATAAAACTCCTAGTAGCTCGTTCTAATTGCTCATTAATTTTTGCTGCAGTGTAGGCTTCGGTTAGAATTTTTGGACAAGAAATTGACGCGCAATTAATAGCAAAATGTATGCGTGGCTCGTTCATCTTGCGTAGAATTCCATTTTCAATACCTCCTAAAGACAGCATTTTGTCACCTACTGGCACAATGGCCTTAGTCCAAGGACCATCAATATCTTTAATACTAGAGACATCGGGGTGATCTGTAATCAATTTGACCGTGTGGGCGTTGTACAGATTGATGTAAAATGCCAATAATTCTTGAACACTCCAAGAGCTGTCTGGGGTATAATTACTCAGGCTATCTAGATAGCTTTGAAGAGCAAGGCTATCCTTTTTAAAACCCGTATAATCTACCAATCCCTCTTGATTTACATATTTCTTAAGTAAGCTATCCCACTGGCTATGATCGACATTTACAGCAGAGTTTGCTGTGGTAGATTCTAAATCTCCAGTGACTTCCTTGGTAGGTTGTCCTTGACTAGAAAGCCCAGCCGCAGACAATAAGGCACAGCCTTGAAGGCTAAGACTACAATAAATAAGACCTAAGTAAAAAAATACGTTTTTCATAATTTAAATAGTTTAAAAAACCCACTCACAGGCAATCGTACATATGAGGCATAGGATCTACAAAGCGTGTATTGCACAAAAATGAGGTTCACGCTTAGGGTTATGGCTATTACCATACCTACGACTTAATTGCCAGCAGGGTTTTGGGATTATTAGCGGCACTAATTGTTAGCAACAACCACCACCGTCGTAGTGAAAAGTTGACTCACTAATAAATATATCATCACGGCCTAGATCTGCTAAGGCAGCCGCTGTTTTATCACAAATGGCTAAAGGTTGATTTTTGAGTAATATATGCCCTTTCTTATCGTCAAAATAGTCTTCTTTACCATAGTAAATTGCTGCTTTTCCGGTAAAAATACATGGTCCATCTTCTGGCATAGGATCCTTTATAGCAGCAATTTCTATAGACTCAATATAGATTAATTCTTGGGTTGGATAATCACCAGGATTTAGAATACGATACGGCTTTCTGGCCCGTATTTCAATAGTGCCAAAACCTTCATCGGTAAGGGCTTTGACATATTCATTGATAGGAAGGCTGCCACTCAGACACAAGGCGCGAAGGGTAGGGTCGTTGCGAAGTTCTTCATTCATCTCTTGCTCGCAGGTAGGATCGCTCATTACTAGACGTCCATGGGGTTTGAGCACACGATACATCTCTTGAATAGCACGTTTTAAATCTTCGGCTTTAAAAATGTTAAACAAACAGTTTTGAGCCGCTACATCTATACTGTTATCTTCAACCGGAAGATGTAAAGCATCTCCCTTTTTTAGATCGACAAATTCACTTTTAAACCAGGGATTGAGCGCCTCTGCCTCTTCAAAATTCTTTCTCGAAGCTTCCAGCATCTCATCTACTACATCAACACCTACAACACCTCCTTTGTTACGGTTAAAATAGGCAAACTGCAGTAATTCCATACCGCCTCCTACACCAACATAAAGCATTTTTGGCTCGTTGGTCAGATCACGAGCGTTGACCGTACTGCCACAGCCGTAATTCATCTCTTGCATGATTTTTGGTATTTTAAGACCTGGCAGTTCCCAAATAGGGTTGGTTGTACAACACAGACCTACATCTGGTGTTAAGGCTGCTTCTTTGTAAACATTTGCGGTAGTATCTAAATAGCTCATATGGGTTATTAGGTATTAGTAAAGTGATTGATTAGTACATCACATTAAGAGTTATAATTTTTTTATCAATTCGCTAAAAAGCGTTATCATTTTAGGTTCGGCTTTTGCTGCCATGGCGATAATTTCTGGAATATCTACTGGTTTTAGGTGGTCAGGGTCGCACTCATCGGTGAGCACAGATACAGCGGCCACGGGTAATTTAAGATGATTGGCAACAATAACTTCGGGTACTGTACTCATGCCCACGGCATCGGCACCTATGATACCGAGGTAGCGATATTCGGCTCTGGTTTCTAATTGAGGGCCAACTACAGAAGCATACACCCCTTTATGAAGGACTATTTGCTCTTGCTGGGCAATTTGTTCTAGCATCTTGGTCATCTTTGCATCGTAGGGCGCACTCATGTCTGTAAAACGTTCGCCTAATTGTTCGACTCCTTTAAAGGCCAAAGGAGATCCGCCCTGCAAGTTGATATGATCGTCAATGAGCATTAGATCGCCCTTTTTAAAATTGAGATTTATAGCACCTGCAGCATTAGAAACTAATAGTTTTTGAATCCCTAAGGCATGCATAATACGCACAGGGAAAGTTACGTCGGTTAAGGTATAGCCTTCATAAAGATGAAACCTTCCTTCCATAATCATCACCTTTTTTCCCTCTAGACTACCATAGATCAATTTTCCGGTATGAAATTCGACCGTGGCTGTAGGAAAATTAGGAATGTGATTATAACTTACCGTTACTTCTATGGCAACTTTGTCGAGTAATTGTCCAAGGCCAGTGCCTAAAATGATCCCGATTTCTGGGGCTTCAAAGCCTTTGTCCTTTAAGTATTGAGTAGTTTGTTCGATTAATTTGCGCATAAGCTGTGCTCTGATATTCTTAAGGTTATTAAATTATATTTTTTGCAATTGATACATAGCATAGGTAATTATTGCTTTTGCGTGGGCATATATTTCAAAAATTCGGGATAGCCTTCTAGATCTTCTACGTGGTCAATGTCGTTTAAGGTGTCTAAGGTATAGACGGTGTAAGCCGATAAATCCTTTATAGTACTATCGTAAACCGATGAGCTTCCCCAATCTTTCTGGTAAAAGACTGACTTTTCTAACTGCTTCATCCCCAATAAATAGTAACCGCCATCCTGAGCAGGTCCAATGACAAAGTCATGTGTATCTAGCGCCTCAAAGGCTTGTTCTATATGCTCTTTTCTAAGGTCATAAAGGTCACTACCTACGATGATCACTTTTTGGTAGCTGTCTGTAAAAGCTTTCGCGAAGGCGTGATACATGCGGTCTCCCAAATCTACCCCCTGCTGTTTAAATTTCTGAAAGTGCGTGTTATTCCAGATGTCATTAGCTCTTACTAGCTCAGAATATCCTATGCGTCTATCTGCATCGATCTCCAATGCAACCTCTTTAGTATGCTCGAGTAAGCGTTTGTAAATTTCTAGGGCGTGCTCATTGCCTACCGCTTTGGCCAGTCTAGTCTTTACCTTCCCCAATTCGGGATTTCTGGTAAAAACAAGTAAGAGATGAGTAGATGCTAGCGACATAGTTTATTTTTTCTTGTCTTGATTTTTGAGAATGTAAAAAAACATGACATTTGAAATAAAGATAGCACTTGCCGTTACCAGATTTGCGGTAGTATAAACACCACTTACCAAATAGTAGATAAGCAAGGCCAATCCCAGCAGGGCAATTACCAATAAAACATAAGCTCCTTTCATATCAATCAATATACTTTTATGCCCTTTGTGAGATACTTTCCCCAGTGTTTATTATACACATGCACGCTGTCTGTAGGGCGTTGCTCTTTATTAACCACTACCTGGCCTTTGTTTTTCCAATCAAATATGCTTCCGTATAAATTGTAGACATGGATATATCCTAAATCTTGTAATTGTTCGCCAATTTTTTCTGACCGTATGCCTATAGAACAATATACCACTATAGGTTTGGTGGTGTCTGTGTGCGCTTTCGCGAAAGCGGTCTCATCCAAATTTTCTCCTACCCAAAGCGCATTTGGAATATGACTCACTTCGTACTCTTCTCTTTTGCGCGTATCGAGAATAAGGTATTCTAATGGTTTTTGAGAAAGTTCTTCTACCGAAATATAGGGTACCGTTCTTTGATTATACGTTTTTAACGCCAGATCAATTTGAGTTTGTGCAAATAAGGCGCTCGAGTATAACCAAAATATGAGCACGCCTATGTAGCAGCGTAGTGGTCTTATCTTGATATGTGAAGAGGCGGTTTGCATGAGGCTGAAATTAGGCAACGGTTCCTTGGCAGCTACTTCCTGCACCAGCGGTACAGCCGTAACAATGTTGCGAAATCACGATATCGCGATTTTGGAGTAACTTTTCATTATATTCTGATATGTGTTTGACCTTGCTATTTACTGGTAAATTGAGCATTTGATTAAAATCGCAATCATAGAGGTATCCATCCCAGCTTATCGAGATGGTATTGGTACACATCACATTTTGAACGGCCGCTGGATTATAGGCCTCGACTAGGGCATACATATAATCTTCATAATTTTCGGAGGCAATTAAGTAATCCAAAAATCGAGCTATGGGTAGATTAGTGATCGCAAACAAATTGTGAAATTGAATATTGAAATCTTCGTAAAGAGCGTTTTTAAACTCTTTTTCCATGCTTTGCTGATCTCCTGGTAAAAATGCACCACTTGGGTTATACACCAAATCCAAACGCAAGGGGCTGTCGGGCAGTCCGTATCCCACAGCGTTGAGCTCTTGCAAAGCCTTTATCGATTTGTCAAAAACACCATCGCCACGTTGTTTGTCTGTCTTGCCTCGGGTCCAGTGAGGCATAGAAGAGACCACATGGACATTGTGTTTTTTAAAGAATTCTGGAAGATCGTAGTACTTTTTGTTTGCTCTTATAATAGTAAGGTTGGAGCGTACAATAAAGTCTTTGATTCCTGCCTTTGCCGCCTCTTCTACAAACCATCTAAAATCAGGATTCATCTCTGGTGCGCCTCCTGTAAGATCGAGTGTATGAGCGCCAGTGTTTTTAATGATATCCAGACAAAGCGACATCGTATCTCGCGTCATTATTTCTTTGCGATCTGGACCTGCGTCTACATGACAATGATCGCAAACCTGATTACACATATACCCCACATTTATTTGAAGTATTTCAAGCTTTTTAGGGCGTAATGGAAATTGATTGGTCTCCTTTATTTTTTTTGCAAAAGTGGGTAATTCGCCATTGGCAAAAATACCATTGGACAGAATTTCCAATTGCTTGTTTGAGTTTGCCAGATCGGCGCCTTTTTTATGTAGTGATTTTGTAGCCATGGAGTGCTTTTGTGCAACGATATATTACAGTGATTTTTAGGTAGTGGTTTAACCGTCGAGCTTGTTTACTTTATTCATCATCATAGTGGCATGAACAAGCGTAGCTCCACTTTTGATAGCGGCTCCAACGTGTACAGCTTCCATCATTTCTTCTTTGGTGACCCCGCGTTGTAAGCCGTCTTTGGTGTAAGCATCTATACAATAAGGACATTGCTCAGTATGTGCTACAGCCAGTGCAATAAGTGATTTTTCTCGTGCAGTCAACGCACCTTTTTCAAATACAGATCCGTAGTAATCAAAAAATTTTGTGCCTAGCTCTTCGCTCCATTCGGTAATTTTTCCAAATTTTCTTAGGTCTTTGGGATCGTAATATTGGTCTGCCATAGTAGTTTTTTTGTAATTGCTAAAGATATATTTAATCGTAGAGGGTTGCAAAAACTTACGAAATAATTACCATAATGGTTTAAAAAGTTTTTAGCACGCATAACCGCTTGAAAATCTGTTGTTCTATCAAGAATAAAAAAGCTTCCAAAATATTTTACAAAAACTTGTTGTTCATATTTGATAAAGTATCTATATTTGCACCCGCCAACGCACCGAGTACGGTGTTTAGGATCGCAAATTGCGAGGTACCTTAGCTCAGTTGGTAGAGCAACGGACTGAAAATCCGTGTGTCCCTGGTTCGATTCCTGGAGGTACCACATAGAAAAACCGTATATATCTGATAATTAAGATATTGCGGTTTTCTTGTTTTATATAAGTGCCAAAATTAGTGGCAATACTTCTCTTTTTTTAAAAAACTAAGTCTTTAAGAGTTCTAATTTAGCAATAAGTAGTGCGTAACTTGCATTTAAACATAATGCATTGATATGATTTATATTTTTGAAGGTATGGATAATTGTCTTAAAGACACTTTAATCCAAAAACTAAGGTCACATTTATCACCACAAACACAAGTCCTAAAGTATAGTAGCCCTCCTCCAAATATAGAATCTCCAGAGCTATGGCAAAAGGAACATTTTAAAGATATGTTTGATTTATTGGAATTGAACTTGCAGCTAAGTGGTTACCGAAATTTAATCCTAAACAGGGCTCATATTGGAGAATATGTTTACTCCCCTTTATATAGGGGCTATGATGGTAGTTGGATTTTTGATTTAGAAAAATCTTTTTTGAAAAAGATTAAAAGCCACGCTAACAAAATTAAACTCTTTGTTTTTTATGATTCAAACGATGAGCAGCTTGGTCTTAGAGAAGATGGGCAGAGTTTTAGCGAAAGCAATTTTAGTAAAATGGCTAGTGAGAGAAATAAATTTTTGAATGCTTTTGAGAAAAGCAGCATAAAACTAAAGCGTTCATACGATCTATCAGATTTCTATATAAAGTCACTTGATGAAAAGAAAACAATAAATCTTGATACTGTTATGGACTCAATACTCAGCCTCTAATAGGAAGTCTACCACTTACCACAAGTATATTATTGAAGTATAAATGCGAGGTAATTAAAAGCGTTAATTTGTTTGGAGTGAATACTTTATATGTTATTTTAAGTTCCTCTAAACAATAACGATTATGTTAATATTGCCAGCTACATTTCGCTCACTTGATGATTTGTTAAAAGCTACTTATACTTCAATTTTGAATGACGGGAGTATTGTCCAAAGTAAAAGAGGGGAGAATCTTGAAATAATAAATTATGCAGCGACTTTATTAAATCCAAGAGTAAGAACTTCAATGTCTCTTGATAGAAAACTTGTTAAAAGCAAGTTCGCTGAATTTGCTTGGTATCTTTCTAGGAAAGATAATAAAGAATACATAATGCCTTACATAGATGCATACGAGTATGAAGAGCAAGAAAATAATAAGATTTTAGGTGCCTACGGTTCTAAGATATTTTTATCAAGGGGAGGTGAAAAATCTCAATATGAAAGAGTAATTGAGCAAATTTCAAAAAGAGAAAACACAAAGCAGGCATATATAGTAATAAGCGAAGTGGAAAATTATAAGTATAGAGACGGAAAATATAAAAGCCCTCCTTGTACTATCGGTTTACATTTTTATGTTAGAGAGAATAGGTTAAACTTGACGGCTTATATGAGAAGCAATGATGCGTATTTCGGACTACCGCATGATTTATTCTGTTTTACGATGTTGCAAGAGTTAGTCGCTCATCGACTTGGCATAGAATTAGGTGCTTACACACACGTTTCAACTTCAATGCACATTTACAATGAGCATATTGATAGAATAAAAAATCAATACTTGGAAGAAGGTTCGCAGGAACCTATAGAAATGCCTAAAATTGTTGATAGTAGCAACGAAACATTAGAGTTAATCTCTAATGAATTTGACCCAAATATTACTGAATCAGTTTACGAATATCTTGACAGCTATTGGAGGGATTATGTGTTATTTTCAGACAAATTTTTGAATAAGAATGTAGAGGTTGAAACTTGGAAAGATATGTTTAATAGTAAAGAAATGCAGAGAATTGCATTAAACAGTATGGTAAAGTAAATGGAAATAATAGAGTTAGAAAAATTATGGGGTCAAGCACTTAATGAGGTGCTTGGGAAAGGAATTGACGGTTCTAAGTTAAATATATTAGCTAAGCAAACATTTGATAGCATAAGAAGAATTCAAATCTATGAAACCTACAGATTCAAATCACAACAAGCAGTTATTGAAGGTAGATCATTTAAACACACTTCCAATCCATTTGTTTTAGCCCAAAGGACAGATTTAAATCTTCAAGACAGGGTTTGGATTTTATATTTAGCCACTTACTTTGGTAAAAGTGATAAGTCAAAATGGACTTTGTTTGATAGGGCTACTTTCAAAAAGGACGGCTCAATAATGAAGTTTAATGAAATTGAGGCTGATTTAGATGGTTATTTCAAGTATTTATCAAGCTTTGATTTCTTTGAAGGTTGTAAATACTCAAATCATCGCAAGTTTGTTGCAAAAAAGCTTCAAGGGTCAAAAGGTTTGTTTAGAAGCATCGAGTTTGTTGTAAAGAATATTGAATTATATTCTTCTGGTAAGAAAATGTCTTTCCACGAAATGTATCTTCTCGCGGATAAGATACCAGGATTCGGTAGGCTCGCCAATTTTGATTTTACAAGCACTCTGGTTAAATGTGGATTAAATGTTGAACAGCCAAAATCTATGTATGCTGACCACAGTACGGGGCCTCTTGATGGTCTTAAGTTATTACTTAGATTAACCAAAAGCAACACCTCTAAGGAATCACAGAAGCGATTGAGCAGAGAATTAATGGAATGGTTTTTAAAACACAGTGATATTTTTATGTTAGGTCAAGTTTTAGAAGACTCAATTTGTAATTGGCAAAAAGATACAAGAAAATATATAAGATATACTGGATAATTGGTGCTTTAATCAAAATGCACTGAACGGTAAACTTTTCTATACCAGTCATAAGGAGCTATACCTTCTCTATGAATTTGTGCAACAATTAAAGCAACAGAAATATCATATTTTACGGCTAAACCAATAATTTCCTTATAAGATTTGCATTTTCTTATTTCAGCTTTGACATTATCGGGAAATAAGAGCTTTTCTACGAATGCATTTGCTTCCTGTTCTTCATAAATGTTTTCAGTTTTTAGTGATGCTAGTTGAAATTCGTTGTCAGAATAATGTATTAAAGGAAACTTAATATTATGAAGAATACAGTGAGCTAATTCGTGAAGGAAAGTAAACCAGAAAGCTGCATTATTTTTGTATCTATCTGTTACAACAATTAATCTATGATTTTTCAATAATCTTTTTGTAAATCCTGAAACTCCAAATCCTGCTTGACTAGATTTAAATAGAACAACGATTCCACACCTGAAACATATTTTTTGAATCTTATTAAGAATATTGTCAACCTTATTTACTTTTGTGTAAGAGATAATATTAACCAATTCACTATAGGTAGTTTCGGCTGAAAATGCGTCAACAAATCCATTATAAATTAATTCTTCTGCTTCTCGTTCACAGTCTCTTATCCAGTTAGCGATTTTAATTGGAGACGGTTCTAATCTTTGAGTTTTACTATACAGAATAAGGGGGTTTTCGAAATAATCTAATACTAAATGTTCAAGGGATGAGTACTGGAAATCCGCTAGTAAATTATGTATGTCTGTATTTCGAGAAGAGCAAAGTTCGTCTAGCAATAGTTTGTACTCTAAATATACTTGTTGATTAGAGTAATTTAATTCTTGAGTGTATATCTCATATCTATTAGACCAAAAAATCTCTGTTCCTCCGAGAATTTGAGATAATTGGTAAACTAACTTATCGTTAATATGAAGTTGGTCGTGTATCAACTTTCCAAAATCTTCTACAGTGAGATTCAATACTTCTCGAAACTTTTTCAAATCTATGTTTAGATCAGATATTCTTCTAAGAATTGTAGCACTAGGAGGCGATATAATCTCGTAATCGTATGTCATTTCTTGTATTCTATGATTGTTGGTTCGAGGTCAAATCAGATTGTAAGCCAATATTAATTATTTCGATGATTTTAATTCTTTCGATTTGATTGTCTTTAGGGTTTTTAATGTTGGTTATAATGTTACAAATAATTTTAAAATTGCCGTTAACAAAGGTTAAGAGCCTTGTCTCCCTATCTAAATAGTACGTAAGCGGAAGATCGTTTAATTTTGGCGCAGCTCTTAAATCTGCCAAGATTGCCCTTATTTCTTTTATTTCTATTGAATTGAAGATAGAGTTTCTAGCCTCAGACTTTAGCAAAAGGCAGGAATCTCTAATTTCTTCATTTTGATATGAAATAAACACATTTAAAATTAAAGTTTTATTTTCAGAATCATTAAAGATAGCCTTAGTACTTTTGAAAATAATTTGATGTTATGTGCAATTTAAGTTTTTAGTTAAGCTCGTTTTGTTTTCATCTTTTGCTTTTGAAGTTATAAATTTTTGGAAATATGAAATAGACTAGTAATTACATATAGATCAGCGTTAGCTGTTGTTCGTAGAGACAAAATCGCCAATTTTTAACCACACGGATAATAGATAGACGCTTGCGCAAATGCGTGGGCGAGTTTATCTGTGGTGGGGTTTGGCGATTCCAGTCTCTAGGTAAGCTATAAGTCCCACGCTGATTTTTTATAGACTAAAAACACTTTGGGGCTGGGTGTAATTAGTTCATGGAATATTTAAATTTTGTTATTGATTACGGTAAGGAGTTTCTTATTGTTTGTGGGGTGGTATTTATATCCCAGAAAATACACAAGTTCTATTCAAAGGAGAAATAAGCTACTATTTTAGGGCTCATCGTCTTCGAGAATTCATTTTAAACATGTTTTAAGAGACTTTTATAGTTTTTTAAGGAAAACCCCTATCAGAAAGAAAATAATCCATAAGAAAGCTTTATTTTAAGTTTTGTTGATTATAGATATTTCTTATGATTTGGTTACTCCTTTCATGCTACCCTAGATTTGAGTGCATAAACGCTAAAAGAAAAATGAATTTTTAGAAGGGGTGGGGGTAAGATTAGCTGTTGCGTTTCAGATTTTTTAGCGATTTAGTTCATGCTTTATTAGAAAAATACTCCTTAAACCCGTATCAAATCTGATACCCACCCCTATCAAATCTGATACAGGTCTAAATATATAGTATATATATTAATATATATTATATAATATAATACATGTCTATTTACATAAACAATAACAGCTTTAAGATACTTGTTTAGTTGGTTGATGCTGTAACAGTGAATTTTGATATATTGTCTTAACGTTTACAGCCTCCAACTGTTTAAATGTTCTAATTTTGACTTACAAGAAAAGAGCTTTTAATGATAAGTTCAGGTTACATCTGTAAGCTTCATATTGCAATTATATTTTTAGAATTATGTTCATCTCTGACACTACTGCGCTAGTAAACAGCCCAAATTATGATAACTCCTTCAAGAAATTGCTTGGTTGTGAAATAGGCAAGTTTTGTGAAGAGCGCAATCTTCAAGGAATTAATTTATTTTCTGGAAATATTAAAAAGTCGAGCCTTGAGGGATTGCAAAGTTTCAAACAGTACTTCTTATTGAGAAGTCAATCTGGAATTGATGCTTTTTTGACTACTCTAACAGAGGATTTTCTAACTAGCAATAAGTCTAACGTCGAAGTATTAGTCAATATACTAAATGGCTTAAGAAAACAAACAAAAATCTGGGAAGATAAGATTACGTGGGAGTTTCAAGAAATGAAACGCATCAATCCAAAAAGCATCAAGATTTTCTGTTATGATTTATACTTTAACTACCTAGTTCAACTTAAAACTTTTCACAACGAGTGCTTAACGTTTTTGAAATCGCATAATGGAGATGTAGATTTTCAAGAGTTGCAATACTTTACTAGGGTTAGTGAAAGTTTTAATGAAAATTACTCTAAAACTATTTCTCCTTTGATGACGAAAGGAGAAGTTGCCGAGTTTTTAGGGCTTACGCCTAGACACGTTTATAATCTTGAGAAGGCAGGGTGTTTTAATAGAGTTTCTAAATCAGGTAGACCAAGATATTTGAAGAAAGATATTGAAGATTATTTAGGCTTTAAAAAACCTAGTTAACATCAATCAAGGACTTAGCAAAGAGACTTGAATTGATAATTTTTTCAACTTTTTTTTCTTTGGAAACTCGTATGTATTTTTTAAACTCTTTCTCCGTTTTATGCCCGCTTTGAGTCATAATATCTTGTATTGGGAGACCTTCTTGAAAATGTAAAGTACAAAAAGTTCTCCTAGCTGTGTGAGATGAGATTAAAGTGAATTTTGGTACTTCTTTAATAAGTTTTTTACCTCCTTCTGTTCTTTCATATTTAACAATATTGTTGATTCCTGCCATTTGCGCTGCTTGCTTTATTTTGTCATTAATGTATTGTTCAGGTATGGAGTTCGGAGGTTTGCTGTTATATCTACTTGACATTATTTTCATTACAGCAGGTGTAATTAAGCAATAAACTAATTCTTCTGTTTTTTTCTGCTTTAGCTTGAAGCAGGATTTACCTTCAATACTTACAATTTCGGCTCTGTCAAGATAATTGTAGTCAGAAACTCTTTGTCCTATTTCACAACCGATAATAAAAATATCTCTGGCAATTTCAATATCTGGGTATCGTGAAAAGTCATATTCAAACAGTAGTTGTTTTTCCTCTTTAGTGAGATAAACCGCTGTTGTTTCTTCCTTCAAGATTTTGAAGTCAGATTGCTTGTACTTTAGGTTTTTGTTAAAACCTTCACTTGTGGCATAATTCAGAAATGTTTTTAATGTCTTTAAGTGCTTTCCAATTGTATTCAGGGAGTATTTACTTCCATTTATTTTCTCTAACGTTTGCATATATTCAATGAACTCGTAATAAAAGTCCATATCAATATTGTCGAACGTTATTTTAAACTTCGTATCAGAATGAAATCTTTTGAGAAACTTAGGTAACTGTTTATATACCTCAACTGTTTGGTTTCTCTTTCCTCTATCTGGCTTAAGTCTTTTTTCTTTTTCTAAGATAAATTTATTGAACACCTCAAAAAAATCTTCGTTTTTAGATTCTTCTGTTTGATGATTATTGAAAGAATTTAGAATTTTAAGTGCGTCATTCTTGCTTAAAAATCTTTGTGTTTTCTTTAATTCTGCTATGCCTTCTCGAAAATGAATAGACAGGTTGTCTAATTCCGTATTAATTTCATTAGAATGCACTGCTTCGATAATATCCTTAACTCTCTGTTTTCTTTTATCCCATAACCTAGGTAAAACTTTGTAGCCTGTACTTTTTCTAATTCTATTTTCCCCCAAGCTAAATATTAACTGTATGGGTGAAGCTGAATTTGAGTTAGGCTCTTTAAGAGCAAAACGTAAAGTTCCCTTTGTTCTATGGTTATTTTTCATCCTTTGTAAGTTGTTCAAAGATATGAAGAACTTGAGTATAGTGCCAAATAAAGTGCCAATATATCTTCCTTAAATTTCTCGACACTTCCCTTTAGGCGATCTTTGAAAACACTATAAATACTAATACTATGAAGTATTTATGGAAATAATAGGAAATATGAGGAAATTTGAAATGATATAATTTAGTACTGGAGGTACCACAAAAAAGCCCAATCATGAAAGTGATTGGGTTTTTTGTTTTGGGATGATGATGCATTACTTCTATATATTATATTCAAAAACACTAGATCGCTACTATTACGGGGAGACTCATGATATAGATAGTCGGATACAAAAACACAATTCTGGTTATTATGCTTCTGGGTATAGTGCTAAGGCTTCAGATTGGCAGTTAAAGTTGGTATATAATTGCACAAATAGAGCCGATGCCTTGTATTTAGAATCTTTTGTCAAAAGAATGCGCAATCGAAAGTTTACATTAAAAATACTTTCTGATCCAGAAATTTTAGGTTCAATTTTATCTAAGCGATAAAGTGTCTCTGGTTCCCCCGATGCTTCGGGGCTGGAGGTACCACAAAAAAAGCCCAATCATGAAAGTGATTGGGTTTTTTGTTTTGGGATGATTTAAAAGAGTGTAGCCACTTTACTCGCGATCTTCCAATTCACCTAATAAGGCTTCAGAGTTTCGTAGCACTTTTTTATAGCTCTTGCTCACGTGTCTTATGAGCAGATAAAAGAAAAGAAAGCAAAAGGGTAGGGCAATTAGTAGTTTGGTGTCTAAGGTTTCAAAGAGATTCTCGTCATTAAAAATTTTTGCGGTTACCGGAATAGTGAGAAGCATAAAGAAAAAGCTCCCGATCATATTGAATTTTTGAAAACGTATAAAATGCTTTTTTGCTTTGGCGTAGTTGCGCATCATTTGATTGTAGGGCACAGTCATAGAGATACTTCTTATTTTGTGTATACTTCTCAATGAGACAATGGGTGCCACAATGAGCATCAGCAAACAAAGCACACCACAAAGCTGTAATAGAGTGGTATCTAGCTTGTAAAAATATACCATCAAGGCAATTGCAGCACTAAAACTAATTATAGTACCTATACTCTCAGCGATGCCAATGTTATTCCATTGTTTGGTATAGCGTTCTTTGGTCATCTTCATGATAATATCATCGGTGAGCCTTTTTTGAGTTTCCAATTCGGCACTCATTTGCTTCCAGGCGGCTTGCATTTCTTCAAGTTCCATACTGCTGTTATTGATGAATTTGCTTTTTAATTTTGTCTTTGATTCTAGATATTCGGGTGCCTATAGCAGTTCTGGAAAATCCAGTAATCTCTGCAATTTCTTCGTATTTCTTACCCTCAAGCAAGAGAAGCATAATCCCTTTTTCTATATCGTTTAGTTTGCTGATATACCCATATAGTTCTGCAATGCGCTCCTCTTGAATGGGGTCATGTGGTTCATACCTCAATTGGATATCATCCAGGGCAACGGCATGACCTTTTCTCTTTTCCTTTCGCAAATAAGAGAAGGCGGTATTTAAAGCGACTCGATACATCCAGGTACTTCGTTTGGCGTCCCCTCTAAAACTGGCAAATCCTTTCCACAGTTGATACACAATCTCTTGATAGAGGTCTTTTTGGTCTTCGAGATGATCGCAATAAGCCCGAGAGAGCTTAAAGATGATGCCTTCATTATCTTTAATCATTGCTGTAAAAGCAGCTTCTTTGCGCATAGCTAATGTCAATTTCGGAAGATTAGTGCTCTAAATAGTAAAAAGTCACAAAACCTACGCTTTTTTTTAAAAATAGGCCGTGCGCATTTTTGTAATTTCGCAGCAGCGCACTAAAAATGGCCAATGTAAAACTATGCAACCAGACAATTTTACTAATGAATTTTTTGGAATAGGTATTCAAAACGGCAAGACTCCTGAAAATTTGGGTGTCTTGTGGCGATCTGCTCAAAATCTAGGGGCTCACTTTATTTTTACCATCGGAAATAGATATGCAAAACAAGCTAGCGATACCCATCATGCGGTGCATGCGATGCCTTATTTTCACTACGATACTTTTGAAGAATTTTACAATAATCTGCCCAAGGGTGCGCGTATAGTTGGCGTCGAAATGGATGAGCAGGCCCAAGCGTTAGAGCATTTCAAACATCCGCGTCGTTGTGTTTATTTATTGGGAGCCGAAGATCATGGTCTGTCTAAAATAGCATTGCAAAAGGCTCATCATCTCGTACAGTTTCCTTCAACCTATAGTCTTAATGTGGCTGTAGCAGGCAGCATCGTGTTGTATGATCGCACTAGGCAAAAAGAGCGCTGTTAATTGTTAATATATGACCCACGTTTTTGGGTCAAATTTGGTATTACTCATTATGGATTCATTTTTTATCATTACCGTACTCGTTGCAATAGCTGCAATTTTTGGATATATCAATGTGAGGTTCTTAAAGTTACCAACCACTATCGGGCTCATGCTCATCACCATTGTCTTTACACTAGGAGTAATTGGAATTGGATATTTTGATTCGACACTCGTAGATGCAGAGCGCTATATCATCGCCCAGATAGATTTTAAAACCGTGCTGTTAGATGTGATGTTGAGCTTTTTATTGTTTGCGGGAGCCTTGCATACCAATTTTGAACAATTAAAAGTGCAACGTTGGCCTGTGTTGGCTTTCTCTACCTTGGGTGTCTTGACCTCTACGTTTCTGGTAGGGACGGTTATGTATTACTGTTTGGCAGGGTTAGACTTGCCCGTAGCTTATATTAATTGTTTACTCTTTGGCGCACTAATTTCTCCTACCGATCCTATAGCCGTCCTTGGCATACTCAAAAAGGTAGGTGCTCCCAAAAAGTTAGAAACTAAGATCGTAGGCGAGTCATTGTTTAATGACGGTGTTGGAGTTGTTGTCTTTCTAACCATTTTTCAAATAGCAGCTGCCGATGGCGCTTCAGTAGATGCACTGGATATTGCAACACTGTTTGTGCATGAAGTCTTTGGGGGCATTCTTTTAGGTGGGATTGTAGGATGGATTACCTATCGCCTTATGAAATCGATTAATGACTATGATATAGAGGTTATCTTGACTTTGGCTGGAGTAATGGTAGGTACCGCCATAGCACAAAAGTTACATCTCTCTGCACCCCTTGCCATGGTGACCGCTGGGTTAATTGTGGGTAATGATACGGTGAGAGGGTCGGCCATGTCAAAAATAACCGAAAACTATGTAGATAAATTTTGGGAATTACTCGACATACTTCTCAATACTATTCTATTTGTTTTAATTGGTATGGAAATGCTGGTATTGGCCTTTGAAGGTGCTTATATTGTTGCTGGTTTGCTAGCCATTCCCATTACGCTTTTGTGTCGTTATGCTTCCTTGCAGTTGCCCATTAGTTTTTTTAAAAAACGATTGGATTTTGTTCCAAAAACCAATTTAATTATGACCTGGGGTGGGTTGCGTGGGGGTATTTCTATCGCGCTTGCTCTGGGACTCACCGAAACGATGAACAGAGAGTTATTTCTGGTAGTCACCTATATCATTGTGGTATTTTCTATACTCGTACAAGGGCTTACAGTGGGACCACTCATCAAGAAGTTTACTGTGGCTACCACCACAAAAAAAAGCGTCGATAAAGACGCTTTGGATGGGTAGGGAATTTTTACTGTTATTTGTCTAGCAGATACAGGTAATCCTCAAAATCGATACGGCCTTCAAAAATTCGCATTGACTTCTGGGTAATAACGTTCGCTTTCTCTGCCGTAAAACCAAGTCCCGTAACGTAGATATTGAGCAATTTTAATTCTGGCTCGTCAATCTGATGATCGGCATAGATAATGCCAAATAGGTCAAAAATACGCTCCAAGCGTTTGCTTTGAGACACAGGTGGATTGATAGGGTAGTTTGCTGGATTTTTAAGCACCTCTTTATATTCGTCTTTGGTGATGTTTAGTTTGCGGGCAAAACGCTCTATTAATTGCTGCTCTTCTTCGTTAATGGCTCCGTCGGTTGCTGCAAGATTGACAATAGCGGCAAAATGCGCGAGTTGATTACGGTGTTCTGCAGATTCGTACAGATCTGTAAATGACATAGTAGCTGTGTTTTAAATTAGGTCGCAAAGGACGTTATTTTTTGTCAAATTACACAGGAGTCGATCTAGAATTCATAAGGCATATAATCGTTTGGGTGACTCGAGGTAGCCTTTTGTGCGGTAGCGTTAAAATTAGAGTGCTTAAGACTGTAATGAGTTCTGAGCAGTATTTTTTTTAGTCTACCTTTGCACAAAAGAATAGTATGGCACATAAGGCAGGTTTTGTAAACATAATAGGTAATCCTAACGTCGGTAAGTCGACGTTGATGAATGCCTTTGTAGGAGAGCGTTTAAGTATCATCACCTCAAAAGCTCAGACTACCCGACATAGGATACTGGGTATCGTTAACGGAGAAGATTTTCAGGTGCTCTTAAGCGACACTCCTGGTATTATCAAACCCGCCTACGAATTACAGGCATCGATGATGGATTTTGTCAAAAGTGCCTTTGAAGATGCCGATATCTTATTGTATCTCGTCGAATTGGGAGAAAAAGAACTAAAAGATGAGGCTTTTTTTGAAAAGATTCGCAATGCCAAGATCCCTGTGCTTCTATTGATTAATAAGATCGACAAAGGCAATGAAGAATTATTAAATGCAGCGATGGAGTTATGGACAAAGAAGGTTCCTAATGCCGAGGTCTTCGCCATTTCTGCCTTAGAGAATTTCGGAGTCGTAGAGGTGTTTAATCGCATCATAGCCTTATTGCCAGAATCACCGGCTTTCTATCCCAAAGACCAATTAACAGATAAGCCAGAGCGCTTTTTTGTAAATGAAATCGTTAGAGAGAAAATATTAATGCATTACAAAAAAGAAATTCCTTATTCTGTAGAAATTGATACCGAAGAGTTTTTTGAAGAAGAAGAAATCATCCGAATGCGATCTGTGATTATGGTCGAGCGCGATAGCCAAAAAGGTATCATTATTGGCCACAAGGGCAATGCGTTAAAGCGAGTAGGAATGGAAGCCAGGGCCGATCTTGAAAAGTTTTTTGGAAAACAAGTACATTTAGAACTCTATGTAAAGGTTAACAAAAATTGGCGTAACGACCAGCGACAATTACGTCGTTTTGGGTACAATCAGAAATAGAGACATCAGGCTTTATGCATCGTAAATTAAAAAATAGCGAGCTCAACCGTAAAGATATTCAAGGGTTTAGAGCAGCGACCAAAACCCCCTTGATCGTGGTTTTGGATAACATACGTAGTCTTAATAATATCGGATCGGTATTTAGAACGGCCGATGCCTTTTTGATAAAAAAAGTCTATCTCTGTGGGATAACAGCAACGCCACCTCATAAGGACATCAATAAAACAGCTCTTGGCGCTACAGACAGCGTAGCTTGGGAACATGTAGAAGACACTAATACTTTGTTGCATACTCTAAAGGCTCAAAATGTACAACTCTGTGCCATAGAGCAGGCCGAGGGTGCAGTAGCCCTCGATCAATTTAGGCCAGAACCCCATCGGGATATTGCGGTTATCTTCGGCAACGAAGTGAAGGGAGTGCAACAAACTGTTGTAGACGCCTGTGATACGGTCATAGAGATACCGCAGTATGGTACCAAACATTCTTTAAATATTTCGGTGAGTTGCGGGGTGGTACTCTGGGATTTATTTGGAAAGATTGATCGTTAAGCCCTGTATAGGCTCGCCCCTAAGTACAAACGTCGTTCTCAGACAGATACAGCCTCCCTTAAATAGCGTCTAAAAGGCAACATTTCTAGATATACATATTCAATGTATTCTGGTAGCTCTGGTTGTAGTATTTGCTTTCGCGAAAGCGGACACTCGACCCCAAAAGTGCGATGTCTCAATAGGTCTATGTAAGGGTGATCTTGCGAAAAACCTTTGGGTGCAGTTTTTAATGGTTGATCTATATACAGCCCACCAAATAGTGCTTTGAATGAAGGCTTCTCTAATATGGCAACCAAGGATTCACCATTGTAATCTATGGCATCTCTAATACTTTTTAGTGTAGCCGTATCGGGACGCCAATACCCACCTGCCAGTAAGCACTGCTTTAGACCAATCTCTATGTAAAAGTCGCCTTGTTTGGTTTTTTGATCAAGACCTGCACCAAAGTGATCTTTATACACAGGTTTATGAGGGGCAAACATCAAATTATTATTGATGCGATTTATCGCCTTCTTGCCTGGAGTGTCATAGTAGGCTGGATCTATAGCAGCTAGTCGCGCATTCATCATGTCCAGCCAAGAGACAAAAAATTGTCGCACCTCTTGATACTGATTGCGATGGCGGTCCATCCACTCTTTGGCGTTATTTTGCTGTAAGCGTTCTAAAAAATCAAAGAGGCCTTCAAAATTCATTAGGCGTTAAATTTGGTCATTTGGCTTTTGAGTTCAGACATAGACTGTTGCAATTCTTTGAGTAAGCTGTGTTGTGAATTAGCGTCTAGATTAAAAGTGAGTTTGCTGTTGACCTGCCATATTTCCTGTATATCACTAACATCTACTTCGTAAGGATGATATTCTTCATTTAAAGAGATCAATAGCACTTTAGAACTGTTGGGTAATTTTTGCAATTTTTTGACTACCACAGCATCTTGCATCACCACGACATATATTTTGTTGTCACTCGCATATTCTAGACTTTCTACACCTTTGGCAAGTACCCAATCGTCTGGTCTAAAGTTAGGTAGCATACTGTCGCCTTCTACCTGAAACCCTCTATAGGTAGCGTTGCGAAATTGTGGTAAAGGCAGGTCAAAGGCTGGGAGCTTTTGATACCAATCAACATCTTGTATATTATTGGGATAACCTGCAGCGGCTTTTTGATTGACGAGCACCATGTTTTCGTCGTCGTTTTGATCTACTACTACCACTTTTGGACTAATATCGCCTTTATCGGTCTTAAGATGTTTTTGATTACTATAGCCGTAAATCCACAAAGGGTTTACATTAAACAACCTCAGCAATTCTGTCACCACACGGCCAGAGAGTTTGGTGCGTCCACGCTCAATATCGGCAGTCGAGTTTTTTATACCCAGTTGCTCAGCAAATTCTGCTTGTGTAAAACTGTGATCTTCTCTAATTTCTTTAAATCGTCTTATTTCTGAAGGTAACTCATTTATTCCCATATGGTAAATTTATGAAAAATAGGAATATTTCCTACTAAAAAGTGTTATTCTTCGATGTGTTTTTTGAAATCCCTTTGATCTAAAGACAGCCATGCCAACGTATATGAGTAAAGTGAACCAAAAGTTGGTATCGAGGTAATATACTATACCAGGATGAAATACCGATGCCATGGAATAAGAATCACACCCATTTTGTTGTGATACTGCTATTAAATGTTAATTTTGGTCAGAACTAATCATCTAATTATTTATTATTTATGAAACGAATTATTTTAAATGTAGCGGCCTTAGCCCTAATTGTAAGCGCAACTTCATGTCGTGAAGTAGAAGAGAAGGCAAACGATGCTGGAGGTAAAATTGAAAATGCAGCAAACGAAGCGGGCAACGCTATAGATGAAGCTGCCAATGAAGCAGCCAACGCTATAGAAGACGCGGCAGATGAAGCTGGTGATGCTATTGACGACGCAGCAGATAAGGCAAGTGAAGCTATCGAGGATGCTAAAGAAAATATGGAAAAAGCTGCAGATAAGGCTGGACGAACCATCGAAAAAGCAGGAGATGCTATGGAGAAAGCTGGTGATGACGCCGCTGCCAAAGTAAAAGAGGGAGCCGATAAAGTAAAGGCTGCTGTAGATCACTAAAAGATCTCAATAATGTACTTTAAAAACCCGATATACTGTATCGGGTTTTTTATTTTACTATTCCTGGTATGTGGCGCTTGAGGCTTGAACTTCTCGATTGATTTTTCTTACCAAACCTTGAAGTACTTTGCCAGGTCCTACCTCGATAAACGTACTCGCACCATCGGCAATCATTTGTTCTATAGTTTGTGTCCATTTTACAGGGGCCGTAAGCTGCGCTATTAAATGCTCTTGAATACGCTGAGGATCAGTAACCGCTGTGGTAGATACATTTTGATATATCGGGCAACTAGGTTTTTTAAATTCGGTATTAGCTATAGCATTAGCCAATTCTTCACGAGCTGGCTCCATTAATGGCGAATGAAATGCACCACCAACAGGTAAAACTAAAGCTCTACGGGCTCCAGCTTCTTTCATTGCCTCACAGGCTTTTTCGATAGCTACTGTCTCTCCCGAAATCACTAATTGTCCGGGACAATTATAATTGGCAGCAACAACCACACCTGGTGTAGCCATGCATATTTCTTCCACCTTGGCATCATCTAGCCCTAAAACTGCAGCCATAGTAGATTGCTGTGCCTCGCATGCTTTTTGCATAGCTTGAGCGCGTTGAGAAACGAGTTTTAGCCCGTCTTCAAAACGTATAGTATTATTGGCCACCAAGGCTGAGAATTCACCCAGAGAGTGACCTGCTACCATATCTGGAGCAAAATCTTTACCCATCACCTTGCTTAATATGACCGAATGTAAAAAAATCGCAGGCTGTGTTACCTTAGTTTGTTTTAGGTCTTCGGCGGCGCCTTCAAACATAATATCGGTAATCTGAAATCCAAGGATATCATTGGCCTTTAAAAAAAGGTCCTGAGCCATCTGAGAGTTTTCAAAGAGGTCTAAACCCATTCCAGTAAACTGGGCCCCCTGGCCTGGAAAAATATATGCTTTCATACGATTATCTTTGTTTTGCTACAAAAATACAAATACTCTGAGAGTTGGAACTAATCTGCGCTAGCAGTATTTCTACTCGTCTTTACGTTTATATGTCAAATAAGTAAACGAATAGGCGTGACGCTCATCTTTGGGGTGTTTTAAGCTAGCTATCAATTCCCATTGCTCAGGGTCAATCTCAGGAAAGAAAGCATCGGCCTCAAAGCTGTGGTGTACTCGGGTGAGTTCGATATGGGTGGCCACCTTCATAGCCAGACTGTAAATTTCACCACCTCCAATAATAAAGACATGTTCTTGTTGGGCGGCCTCTTTTAAGGCCTGTTCAAGATTGTGTACTACAATGGCATTGTTGGCCTTGTAGTCTTTATTTCGTGTAATAACTATATGGGTACGGTTGGGTAAAGGTTTGGGAAAAGACTCCCAGGTTTTTCTTCCCATAATAATGTGATGGCCTGTGGTAAGCTTTTTAAAACGCTTAAAATCGTCTGGTAAATGCCATACCAAATCATTATCCTTGCCCAATGCGTTATTTTCTGCGGCAGCTGCAATAAGTGTAATCATAGAGGGGTATTCTCGTCTTTTGGATTGGACAAGGGTGTTGGACTGCTGCTTTTTTTTTCAAAAGTTGCCTGGTCTGCAATGACCTTATCTTCTAATTTGTCTATGCGTTCTTGCTGTTTTTTAACCAGTCTATCTATTTGCTCATCTTCCCAGGCCTTACCCATAAATTTGTGAAGTATAAAGACATTGAGTACATGTACCAAGAAGATAAAGGTCCAGATCAAAATCGCCCATACAAACCAATCAATATTAAAAAAGGTCGTCTCTTTACCTATTCCCAAAACCAAATTCATAATGATAAGAAGGATGGCTCCCGCGATAAATAGAATCAAATGTCGGTATAATCCTTTTTTCTGGCGTACTCTGGCTTGGGCATTTTCTATCAACTCCTTTTGAACTGGATCAATAGCTGGTTGCGTTTTCTTTGAGAATAAGGACATAATATGCGATCTTTAATGCGGTATATAAAAATACCTAAATATCGTGCAACAAATATTTCTTTTATGAAGAATTTTACAAAGTTATTCCCAATTCTCAATCAATATACCTACCTCAATACGGCTGCTTCAGGCTTACTTTCCTTACCTGTAATGGAGTGGCGGCAGGAGCACGATTTGGATTTTTTGGTCATGGGTAGTAAACTCAAAGAAGGCCAAGGGAAACTGTTGGAAGGCGTGCGAGAAAAAGTGGGCAAACTATTTGGTTGCCAGCCCAATCGCGTAGCTCTAGTGCCTAATTTTTCCTACGGGATGAATACCTTGGTAGAAGGACTAGATCGCTCACAAACCGTGTTGTTGTTAGAGGGCGATTATCCTTCGCTATGCTGGCCATTTGAAGCCAGAGACTTTTCTATTCGTCATATTGCTAAGGATGCACAACTGGAGGACAGGATTAGAGACGCTTTCGCGAAAGCGCAACCCGATATATTCGCCTTTTCTGTAGTTCAATGGATAGATGGGGTACTCCTTTCTCAAGATTTTATCAAAACATTAAAAAGTGATTATCCAGATACCTTATTTATAGCCGATGGCACTCAATATGCAGGTACTGAAACTTTTGATTTTGATCACTCTGGTATTGATGTCCTGGGTGCCAGTACCTACAAATGGATGAATGCTGGTTATGGCAATGCCTTTTTCCTTTTTAAACCTCACATTCCGGATCGAGTGTCACCTCATACTACAGGTTTTAATTCTGTACAGGGTAAATACAAAGCTCAGGAAGGTAATTTTTTGGGACACTTCGAGCCTGGGCATCAAGACACTTTAAATTTTGGTAGTTTAGGGGTGGCCATAGATGTCATACACCAAATCGGAATGCCTCAGATCACTACCGCCATCTCCGATATGTCAAAAATGGCACAACAAGCGTTTGTTGAGCGTGGTTTACTCTCGCCTACTGTGGCCCAACGATCCAGACATTCGTCTATATTTAATATTGAAGTAGATCAAAGCCTGGTGTCCAGGCTAGAAGCCGAGGGCATACTTACGATTGCACGTGGTAAAGGTGTACGGGTAAGCTTTCATTACTTTAATACCCCTGAAGATTTGGAGCGATTACTCACGTTTTTGGATGCATAGGAAGTAGTTTATATAAAAAAGTCTCCAAAATAACCATGATTTTGCTGGCCAGCCAAGCTGTTTTTTAAGCTATTTCAGAACAGAAAACGTTTGCGTATTTTCATTTTAAAAATAAGTGAGCACATCTATTGCCATATTCTAAAAAATTGAGTTAACCAGTTGATTTTCTGTTTTTTATTACAGCTAAAGGCTATCTTTACCACATTATTTAAAACGTGATTATTATGCCTGTATCAAAAAAATATCTCAAATCTAAGCCTGTGTGCAAAGTGACTTTCGCACTGCCCGCTCAAGAAGCACAAAAAGTAGCTGTTGCAGGAGATTTTAACAACTGGAATACTTCAGATGAATTAAAAAAATTAAAAAACGGAACCTTTAAAGGTACTTTTGACTTACCTAAAGATGCCGAAGTAGAATTCCGCTATGTGGTAGATGGCGTTTGGCAAAATGACCCTGAGGCTGATCGTTACCAATGGAACGACTATGCCGCTGCCGAAAATGGCGTGTTAGAGCTATAAAATGGTTTAAATTAGTTTGCTCGAGGAGCTGCTTGTTGCGACAAGCAGCTTTTCTATTTATAAGGGTAAAGCATTATAGATTGGGTACAACTCCTTACGATGTGCTATCTTTGCGCCTTATGACAAAAGCAGCCGTACAAACACGAGTCGATCTAGGAGAACTTTTACCGCTTATGGAAGAGTTTTATACGATTCAGGGAGAGGGAGCCCATACAGGAAAGAGCGCCTATTTTATTAGAATTGGCGGCTGTGACGTAGGCTGTCATTGGTGTGACGTCAAAGAAAGCTGGGACGCTGCCATTCACCCACCTACAGAGGCAGACCTCATTGCCGAAAATGCCGCCAAGTACAGCGATACCATTGTGGTAACAGGTGGCGAGCCGCTTATGTGGGATATGGCTCCGCTTACGCGAAAATTAAAAGCGAAAAACTTGACCGTACATATCGAGACCTCTGGGGCTTATCCTTTATCGGGCCAGTGGGATTGGATCTGTTTGTCTCCAAAAAAACGCATGCCTCCCAAAGCTGAAGTTTTAGAAAAAGCAGATGAGCTCAAAGTAATCGTTTACAATAAGAGCGATTTTGAGTTTGCCGAAAAACACGCCGCTGCTGTGGGTAAAAACTGTGTGCTATTTCTGCAACCTGAATGGAGTGTGCGTGAAAAGATGATTCCGCTTATTGTTGATTATGTGATGAAACACCCCAAGTGGAAAGTTTCCTTACAAACACATAAATATCTCAACATCCCCTAAATTGGACAAGGCTTAGTCTTAGTCTTTAGGGTACTAATTGCCTTTTGTTTCTTATTTTCACCATATGAAACAGGCTTCAAAATTTTCTATTGTATTTCTATTGTTGAGTCTCTGTATGGGGTTACAACCCTGCTGGTCTCAAGAAGAACTCCCGAGTTTTATTACTGACTCTTTAGACCAATACTTACAACAACAACAGCAAAAGTGGAAGATTCCTGCAATGGCTGTAGCAGTAATTAAGGATGGTCAAGTGGTCAAACAATATGTACACGGAGTAACAGACCTCAAGACCAAAACTCCTATTGATCAGCACAGTCTTTTTATGATAGGAAGTAATACTAAAGCTTTCACTGCTATACTTACAGCCACCTTAGCCACAGAAGGCGCATTTTCACTTAAAGATCCAGTCAAAAAGTGGCTGCCCTATTTTGAATTGGCAGACCCTTATCTCACCCAACACGTAGATGTTGTAGATGTTTTATCGCATCGTGTGGGTTTTGAAACCTTTCAAGGTGACTTTCTAAACTTTGACAATACGCTTACCTCCGAAGAAATTATTAAAAAGTTTGCCCTCATCCAGCCTACGCATCAATACCGCGAAACCTGGGGTTACTTTAATACAGGGTATACTATTGCTGGTCAAATAATAGAAAAGGCCACAGGAAAAGATTGGGCCACTCAAATTCGAGAGCGCATTTTTGAGCCATTGGCCATGACCAATTCTTTGGCATTGTCTCAAGAAATTATAGGGGCGTCAAATGCGACTAAGGCACATACGGTGATTGATGGAGAGGTTGTAGTCATAGACTATGGCGATATTGATGCGACAGCACCTGCAGGAAGTATTGCCTCCTCAATTAGCGATATGTCTTCATGGGTTATTACGTTATTGGATGATGGGAAATTTAATGGAAAACAAGTAATTCCGTCCACAGCCATAGTACAAAGCATTATCCCGCGTACTATAAATGGTACGGCCAATGATCCGTTTAGGTTATACGGCATGGGATGGGATATCGTTAATCATCAAGGGCACAAACTCATCATGCACACTGGCGGAATACATGGTTACGTTACCTCGGTAACTACTGTTCCTGAAGAAAATCTGGGAGTTGTCATACTTACCAATACGGATAGTAATTACCTCTTTGAAGGAATGAAATATGATATTATTGATCCATTTTTAGGCCTTCCCCAGCGCCGTTTAAGTGATGTGTATCACAATTACTACAGTATGAATACTGCAAGAGATCAAGCACAAGTCGATACCTATAAAGCACAAGTAGAAAAAGCAGTAGCGCCTTCACTGCCACTTACTGCCTTTGAAGGGCGCTACAAAAATACCGTCTATGGTTATTTGGATATTACTCGAGACGGCGATGCCTTAGCTATAGCCTTCGAGCATCATAAAGATTTGACGGTAAGGCTGGAACATCTGGAAGGTGATCGCTTTCTGGCAACTTTTAGTAATCCACTATATGGGATCAGTGTTTTTCCATTCACCATCACCGATGAAGCGGTAACCCAGTTTACTTTAAAATTACATCCACAGGTCGAGAATACGACCTACGATTTTTATAAACAATAGCATTAAAGACGATATATGCGTGTACATTTTATTGCAATAGGGGGTAGCGCCATGCACAATTTGGCGCTGGCCTTATTTGAAAAAGGAGATCAGGTAAGCGGTAGTGACGATACCATTTTTGAACCATCCAAGTCGCGATTGGAGGCCAAAGGACTGCTACCAGATGCCTTTGGATGGTATCCAGAGAAGATCACTACCGATATAGATGCCATTATACTTGGTATGCATGCCAAAGAAGACAATCCAGAATTACTAAGAGCTCAAGAATTACAGATTCCGATATTTTCCTATCCTGAATATCTATATGAGCAAGCCAAAGACAAAACACGCGTAGTTATTGGAGGCTCTCACGGTAAGACTACTATCACTTCTATGATCTTGCATGTGATGCACTATTGGGAGAAAGAGGTAGATTATATGGTGGGCGCCCAGTTAGAAGGTTTTGATACTATGGTTAGGTTGACAAACGATGCCGATTTTATGGTTTTAGAGGGGGACGAATATTTGAGTAGCCCAATCGATAGACGACCCAAATTCCATCTTTACAAACCCAACATAGCATTGTTGAGCGGGATTGCCTGGGATCATATCAACGTATTTCGCACTTTCGAGAATTATGTCGTACAATTTCAAATTTTTGTCAATAGCATGACCAATGGTGGGGCCTTAGTGTATAATGAGGAAGATCAAGCGGTAGTAGAGGTGGTAGATAAGGCCACCACTCATATTAAACGATATCCCTATCAAACCCCTGCCTATACCATTGCTGATGGTACAACTTTACTTCAAACACCAGATGGACCTATGCCTATTGAGATTTTTGGAAAACACAATCTCAACAATTTGGCTGGGGCCAAATGGATTTGCCAGCATATGGGTGTGGTAGAAGAAGAATTTTACGAGGCTATCGCTAGTTTTTCAGGAGCGAGCAAACGTCTAGAAAAAATTGCCGAAAATACCGATACGGTGATTTATAAAGATTTTGCACACAGTCCTTCTAAGGTGGCCGCAACAACTCGGGCTGTCAAAGACCAATACCCCGATAGAAGGGTAGTGGCCTGTTTAGAATTACACACCTATAGCAGCCTTAATCCTGATTTTTTAAAGGAGTATAAGGGGGCCTTGGCAGCGGCAGATACAGCTGTTGTGTTTTACTCACCTCATGCGGTAGAAATTAAAAAGCTCAATCCCATCACCTCCGATCAAATTGCCTCGGCTTTTGAGCGTGACGATTTACTCATATTTACAGAGCCTGTAGCTTTTAAAGATTATCTCTTTGAGAGATCTCTCCAAAATACAGCCTTACTGCTCATGAGTAGCGGTAATTATGGAGGCTTAGATTTTGATCAGCTCCAAGCCCTATTATAAAACTGAGATTGAGAAGTACTCGATATGATACATTTTAAAAAGCTGTGAGCTTTGTCTTAAAGAAATTGCTGGGTATGTTGACAGTCATTTCTTGTTAGGATAAGGTTTTATGGTCCTTCCAAGCCAACAAATTATACCACATTAGTGCTGCTCTAAATTTTAAGCAGTATAAATGGAAAGCAAATGTGCGCTTAATACAAGAAAAGGAATTAAAAAGGGCAACTCGAGACACTACCACTGTCCTATTACAAAGTGGTCATCCACAAAGCTAGACCAATTAGCGCCTTGGAGTATATAGTATGGCATCAGCGCTATCAAGGCGATAACAGCCCGAGTCTTGATATTTTAATAACCAGAGCAAACAACCATTAGCTGGATGGCTTGTAGCTACGATAACATTGGTGGTGTAGGCAAGCTATACATAACTACACTAGAGCGTATCATAGAGCTCGAGCATTAGTTATACCTCGATTTATGGTAGAGCCTATACTCCAAATTGTCTAAGGTGGTGATCGAGGTGTTTGTATTGCATTTTCCCCCATTGCTCTGGTGTAAATCTCCCAAAAAATGGATGAACCTGCCACTCGGTCTGGGTTCGTTTTTCATAAAAGTCATCAATTAAGCCCAGTAATTTTGAGCGTTCCTGATCCAAATCTCTTTGATCGGTTATTTTGGCCACCTTTATCGTAGGGAGATTTTTACGCCAGGGCTTGTCATTATACATAGAAGTTTTAAACAATAGCGGTAGGGGGTTCAACATACGTTTTCTGGGCCTATCGTCTAGGGCAAGCTTTAAAGGATATTGACAATGAGTTAGCATTTGCCCTACAGACATCTTTCCCCACTGTGGTTGATGTTGATGGTTTAGGTTGTTAATACGCTCTTTAACCTGCGCATAGGTTTTTTCTTCAAAAAGTGATTTCATAAGGCTTCAAAATAGGTTGTTTTTATAAATCTTCAGAAGTAGATCACCTGTAGTTAGACTGGGTCATCTAAACTCCGCTTAAATTTACAATCAATCCATTATTTATATGCCTGATAATGAGAAATATTTGGCCATGCATCACTGGCCCGTAGATGATAGACCGCGTCAAAAGCTCATACACAAAGGGAGGGCCGCTTTAAGTGATGCCGAGTTGTTAGCCATTTTGATCGGTTCTGGTTCTAAGGAAGAAGACGCCTTGAGTTTAAGTAGGCGCATCTTGGCATCGGTGGCTTATAATTTACTAGAATTAGGCAAATGTTCGGTCAAATCACTTTGTCAATTTAAAGGGATAGGTCCAGCTAAGGCTGTGGTTATTGTGGCTGCCTTAGAGCTTAGCAGACGTAGAGTGGCTAGTCCTGCGCTTTCGCGAAAGCGCATATCTTCAAGCGGGCAGGTCTACGCACTTCTACAACCCCTTATCTCAGATTTGCCTCATGAGGAGTTTTGGATATTATATCTCAATAATTCGAACAAACTCATCTGTAAAGATCGTGTGAGCAAAGGTGGGATTACGGCCACCTTAGTAGATACACGCCTGGTTTTAAAAAAGGCATTGGAGGTTGGGGCTGTGGCTTTAATTTTGGGTCATAATCATCCTTCGGGTAGCTTGCAACCCAGTAAAGCTGATACCACACTTACCAGGAAATTAAAAAGAGCCTGTGAAAGTGTAGATATCAAAATACTTGACCATTTGATTGTAACCGAAAAGGCGTATTTTAGCTTTGCCGATGAAGGATTATTATAATCTATGCTCACTTAATGTTGCTTGTTTTTACACATAAATTAACTCCTAGACTCAGCTATGTGTTTAAACATATATGTACTAGAATGCTGGGCATACCTGTAGGATTTACTACCAAGGTTGAAGAGATGGTGGCCCATGTAGGGCCAAAGTTATCTTATACACACAAGCAATTGGGTAATGAGCTACACATCAAAAGCGGCGAATTGCTTTTTGAGCAAGGGGTCTACGATGCCGAAATCAAAATGGCCAGTTGGGACGGTCTTCCTGCATTTTTTGCCACGAGTGATAGCAGTGCGCTACCCTATGATATTTTTGCAGCAAGTTTTTACCTGCTAAGTCGATATGAAGAATACCTACCCCACGTCAAAGATGCTTTGGGGCGTTATCCGGCTACAGAGAGTCTGGCCTATGAGCATGGTTTCTTACAAACCCCTTTGGTTGACTACTGGGTACAGCGTTTTAAGAGTGTCTTGTTAGCGTATTATCCGGACCTAGTTTTACGGCCTCAAATTTCTCAAACCCAATTAAAAATCACTGTAGCCCAAGCCTATGCTTTTCGGAAGCTTGGTTTTTTGCGTACGCTAGCTGGCTTTTGGTCAGACTTTTTTAAATTTCGCTTAAAGCGAAATTTTAACAGGATTCAGGTATTGTTAGGGCTAAGAAAGGACCCCTATGACACGTTTAATTGGCTCAATAATATGCAGAAGCAAAGTGCGGTGCCATTTCAATATTTTTTTGAGCTGGGTGACTTTTCTCAAGAGAGTAAAAATATAAAACACAGCAAGGCAACCTTTCAATCCCTTATAAAAATGGTGGGTGATTACAGTAACATAGGCTTGTCTGTCTCCAAAATAGCCGCACAACGACTATCTCAGCTCAAAATTGAAAAGCAACGTTTGGAGGCAATTGTTAACAGGCAGTTAGAGGCAGTGCAAGTAGCCGATAATCTCTTACAATTGCCCGATACGTATAGAAATTGTATCGATCAGGAAATTACCGCAGATTATACAATGTCATATGCAGCCCACTGTGGTTTTAGGGCTAGCACTGCCACCCCTTTTCTCTTTTATGATTTGGATTACGAAATTCAAACCCCGCTCTTGCTGTACCCTAGCTGTATGGAAGATTATCAAATTATTGATAGCAGTAGGGGTGTGGTAGACAACGTCACTTTTAGATCGCTATACCGTCAGGTTCGCGAAGTAGGTGGTATTTTTATTATCGGTTTTAGCAATACCTCCTTTAACAATTTACACAGTAAGCAATTGTTTAAAAAAATAGTATTTGATGAAATTAACTGAAGTGCAACACGTATTTTTTGATTTGGATCATACCTTATGGGATTTTGATAAGAATTCTGGTCTGGCCTATCAAAAGATCTTTGAAAAGCATCAAATCACCGCCCATTTGCCCACTTTTCTCTCGGTTTATGAGCCTATCAATTTTCAATATTGGAAATGGTATAGAGAAGAGCGCGTTACCAAAAAACAATTGCGTTATGGACGCCTTAAAAAAGCGTTTGATGCGCTCAATATGCAGGTAGACGATGCGCTTATTGACCGTTTGTCTCATGATTATATTGCTCATCTCCCCGACAATAACTATTTGTTTGAAGGTACCCACGAATTACTGCAGTACTTAGCACCCAATTATAGTTTGCATATCATTACCAATGGTTTTGAAGAAGTACAGCAGCAAAAGCTGACCAATGCCAAAATCCAACCTTATTTTAAAACGGTGACCTCGAGTGAAGCGGTAGGAGTTAAAAAGCCAAATCCAAAAATTTTTCACCACGCTTTGAAGAGCGCAGGGGCTCGGCCTGAACATAGTGTTATGATAGGTGATACTTACGAAGCCGACATAATGGGAGCCCACGGTGTAGCTATGAAATCCATTTGTTTTAATTATCATAAGGCCCAGCTTCCCAAAGATCAATTGGTGGTTGATCATCTTATGGATATTACAAGATACTTATAGCAATATAAGAAGTGGCTTTGGCGTTTTCATACAAATCCCTGACTTATGAAAATTACCCTCCCCCTAAGGTTAGCTTTTCTGTGTGGTCTGGCGATCGGCTTTGCCTCTTGCGTGAGTGATGTTGATTTTGATCAAACCGATCAGATCATTTTTACTCCTGAGGTAGATCTCGATCTGACCTTTTTTGAACTCACAAGTGCTAATTTTGAAGACACTGAAAGCGGTCTGCCTATCCCAGTGGTACGCGATACCACAAGATTAGAATTCTTGGATGACGCCTTTATAAGAGATAATTTAAAACAGATTGATCTTTTAATAAAGTATGACAACACCTTTTTGCAAGGCTTTGAGCACAAGACCATATTCTTAGATGAGAATAATCAGGTGCAATTTGAGATAGCCTTTGACGTAGCAGCAGCTGTAAATGGACAGAGTGAAACTACCCTATATCAACAAACCATACTCGACCCAGAACTGGAAGCTATTAGAAACTCGATCAAAATGCTTATCGAGATTAGAATGCTTGCAGATGGTCAACCTATAGAAGGACGTTTAGGTCATCAAAGTAAGGCGGTCTATAGTTTAGAAGTGACAGATCTGTAATATGAGGTGGTTATTGATAGGAGTATTGTACTGCACGACTACAGCCTTTGCTCAAAATAAACAGCTCCTGTACGGAGTCAACGATTTGCCTCAAGCCTTGCATTTAAATCCGGGGGCAGCCATAAGTTTTGAAAAACATTTGGGTTTACCATTTTTAAATGCCTCAATTGCCGCAGGTTCTTCTGGGGTGAGTGTCTATGATATATTTCAAGAAGGAGGTGATATAAATGCTCGCATACTGACGGCATTAAATGGCCTTGATCGTCGTGATCACTTTATAGTGCATCAGCAGCTCGATCTATTTTCCTATGGTTGGAAACCACGATTTAAGGATCACTATTTCTCTTTAGGAATCTACCAAGAATTGGATGCTATACTTTATTTTCCCAAAGATTTGGCAACCTTGGCTTACCAGGGTAACGCGGGTAGTATTGGGCGGCCCTTTAAATTTGATGACCTCTCTGCAGCCGCCGAGGTTTTGACAGTATATCATTTTGGGATAAGTAAGCCCATTTCCAACAAATGGCGATTAGGAGCACGACTAAAGCTGTATTCTAGCATATTTAATCTCTCGTCTACAACTAATACGGGGCAATTTGTCACTCTCGAAACGCCTGAGGGGCCTAACTTTTATAGCCATGAAGTTCAAAATGCAGCATTGCTTGCTAACACCTCTGGCGTGCTCTCGGTTGCAGAAGATGGGGCTAGCCCTCTTGGATCTGCCATATGGAGTGGCAATATGGGGCTGGGAGTCGATATTGGAGCCACCTATTCTTATAATGACCGATGGACTGCTATAGCGAGCCTACTCGATATTGGTGCGGTATTTCATCGCACCGATATCAGGAACTATGCGTTAGAGGGCTCGTATGAGCTAGAAGGTATAGAGTTTTTATTTCCGCCTATATTGGAGGGCGCTGCCGCGACCCCATATTGGCAAAATTTGGAAGATGAGATCGAAGATCAACTGCCATTTCAGGACAAACTAGAACGGGCCTATACTACCTGGCGCCCACTCAAAATAAATGCAGCTGTAAGTTATGGCTTTGGTCAAAATCTCAATGGCGAGTGTGATTGTACCAATGGAGGGGAGACCCGCTACCAAAGTCTCGCAGGATTGCAGCTGTTTTCTGTAAAGAGACCACAAGGGCTGCATAGTGCACTTACTGCATTTTATGATCGCAGTTGGAATGAGGTTTTTAGGAGTAAATTAACCTATACCATAGATCCGTATTCTCGCCGCAATATTGGACTGCTGGTTTCGGCCCAGATTAACAAATTTAATGTTTATATTGCGGCCGATAATTTGCTCGAGTATGCCAATCTGGCAAAGGCCTACGCCGCCTCTTTACAGTTTGGATTTCAGCTTATTTTTGATACAAATCAATACAACCGATGAAGCAATTGCCAATAGTACTTCTTTTAGTGTGTGTGAGCCATACGGTCTTAGGACAAAAAATCAATAATTATGAATATGTCTTGGTGCCTGAGAAGTTCGAGTTCTTACGATATGCAGACAAATATCAGCTCAACTCGCTAACCACTTTTCTCTTTAATCGCGAAGGTTTTAAAGCTGCCAAAAACACCATAACAACCTTGCCAGCAGCTGTGGCCACCGATCGCTGCAAAGCCTTGTATGCCGATGTAAAGGATAGCTCAGGATTTATCTGGACCAAATTGCAAATTGAGCTCAAAGACTGCGAGGGTAATGTGCTTTTTATCTCAGAAGTGGGTAAGAGTAAAACCAAAGATTTTACAAGAGCACATCACGAGGCCCTGAGGATGGCTTTTGAATCTATAGAGGCGCTCAAGTACAGTTATAGCCCAAAGACAGAAGAGTCAAAGCCCAAGTCTGTCGTATTGCAGGATGCGACCAATCAAAAGAAAGCACCTATTTCTATGCCAACACAGGGCCAGTCTAAAGAAGCGCCCTTAACCAAAGAACTACAATCGAGCCCTCAAGTACTTGAAAATCCAAGGGCTGGTTTAAAGGAGGTGGTGTACACTAGTGACAATAGCGATTATCGTATCGTACAGCGAGAAGGATCTTATCTTATTTATGAGCAAGATGCGATCATAGGAAAAGCAGCCCCAACTTCTGGAGATCAATTTCTAATTACCACCGATGATTTTAGTGGGGTGGGTAGAATAGAAGGAAATCTATTTATAATTGATCGCAAAATCAAAGGTGTCGAAGGGCTTGTACAAATGACTTTTACTAAAGAATAAAATGAAAAGGATAGTTGCTTTTATACTTATAACCCTAGCGATAAGCTGTACCGATCAATCAAAAACTGAGAAGTCCAAACCTCAGTCTACACCACAAGCAAAAAAGCAGCAGCCGTTATTTGAGCAGGTACCCGCCTCTGAGAGTGGATTGACCTTTTCCAATACACTAAAAGAAGATGTTGGGTCTTTGGCTAATCTGTTTGATTTTGACTATTTCTACAATGGTGCGGGTGTAGGTGTTGCCGATCTAAATAACGATGGCTTACCCGATTTGTTTTTTACAGGAAATCAAGTACCCAACAAATTGTATATCAATAAAGGCAATCTGACTTTTGAGGACGTATCAGCTAAAGCAGGTATTAATAAGGGCAAACAGTGGTCAAACGGTGTCACCTTTGCCGATGTCAACAACGACGGCTGGCTCGATATCTACGTATCACAAGGAGGCCCAAAACAAGCACCTGAGCGCAAAAATTTACTCTACATCAACGAGAAGGGTGAATACTTTCGCGAAAGCGCCCAATCGCTTAATGTCGCCGATCAGGGTATAAGTACCCAATCGATCTTTTTTGACTTTGACAAAGACGGCGATCTCGACTTGCTGGTCTCTAATGAAAATGAATTATACGGCCTTGACCCGCAACGTTTTATGAAAACGATGGAGTTGTCAAAAAATCTCGAAAAAAGCAGTGTACAGCTCTATGAAAATAAAGGGGAGAGTTTTCAGTGTATTACAGCAAAAGCAGGGCTGTTAAAACCAGCATTTGGATTAGGGCCTATTGTAAGTGATATCAACAATGACGGCTGGCTTGATGTTTATATTGCCAATGACTACTACATCCCAGACGCACTGTATATCAATCAGGGTGATGGCACCTTTTCTGATCGGATAAAAGACTATACCAAACAAGTTTCATTTTATGGAATGGGTGTAGATATTGCCGATATCAATAACGACAACTTACAAGATATTTTTGTTTTGGATATGGCGGCCAGCGATCATGTGCGTTCCAAGACGCTCATGGCCAGTATGAATACAGATCGATTTAATATGCTCATCGACGATTTTGGCTTTGCGCATCAATATATGTTTAATTCGCTTCAGCTCAATCAAGGCAATGGCAAGTTTCACAACGTTGTGCAACAGGCTCATATGGCGAAGACAGATTGGAGTTGGGCCGGTCTTATTGCCGATATGGACAATGACGGCCTCAGAGATGTTTACGTTACCAATGGTTACCGTCGTTACGCACTGGATAACGACTTGCAACGACAGGTACGCGAGACCCAGCAAGCCTTTCAGGGTAAAGTGCCTCTAGATGTCAAACAGAAGTTATACGATGCCATGCCTACCGAAAAGCTCAGCAATATTATGTTCCAGAATCAGGGTGACATTAATTTTGAGAATGTTGCGTATCAATGGGGCCTGGCTGTACCTTCTTACTCTAACGGAGGTGTCTACGCCGATCTAGATAATGATGGCGATCTAGAATTGGTGGTAAGTAATATTGATGACCAGGCGTTATTATTCAAAAATATGGCTACAGAGACAGCAAGAGGTAATTATTTACGTGTCGCATTAAAAGGAGCCACTTCTGAACCATTTGCCAAGGTAACCATCGCGTATGATGGGCAGGAGCAAATTTTTGAATCTAAACGCGCTAAAGGATATCTCTCTGCCACAGAGCAAACGGCTCATTTTGGTTTGGGTGCTGTAGATAAGGTTGATGAGGTGACTGTTCAATGGCTATCAGGGGCTAGAGAAGTGCGCAAAGATGTAGCTGTAAATTCTGTGCTCGTCTTTGATCAGGCCGTTGCGACAGGTAATTTTCCTGCAATCTTTGATTCTGCAGAGGTTGGGTTAGATATTGCTTTCGCGAAAGCGCAGCCAGAAGGACTCAACTTTACCCATAAAGAAAATACGTATAATGACTTTGCGCTGGAAGTGTTATTGCCCTATAAACAATCTACTATGGGACCCGCGATGTCAAAAGGCGATGCCAATGCTGATGGACTGGAAGATATATACATTGGTGGGGCAGCAGGACAACCTGGTGCGCTGTTTTTGCAGACAGCCAGCGGCTTTGAGCAATCAAAACAAGCCGCCTTTACCGCCGATGCAGACTTTGAGGATATGGAATCTGTCTTTGTTGATATAGATGGCGATTTGGACCAAGATCTCATCGTAGTAAGTGGGGGTAATGCGCAAAAAGAGGGTGCTGCTACCTATAAAAATAGAATATACATCAATACAGATGGACAGTTTAGTCGCTCCTTCTTAGACGGCGACAATGCCAGCAGTAAAGCGGTCAAGGTGATCGATTTTGACAAAGATGGTGATATGGACGTGCTGGTAGGAAACAGAATTAGACCCAAACACTTCCCAGTAAGCGCATCATCTCAACTGCTTCAAAATGACAATGGCGTCTTTACAGATGTCACCGCCAAGGTAGCGCCAGGCTTATTGGATTTCGGAATTATCAATTCACTTTTAATAACCGATTTTGACAGTGATGGTGATAGCGATATTATAGCGGTAGGCGAGTGGAGTCATATTGGGATGTTTGAAAATAAGCAAGGGCGCTTTGAAGATGTTTCGGCAAGTTATGGCGTAGACACTCAAAAAGGATGGTGGTTTACCATCTCAGAAACCGATCTAAATAAAGACGGATATCCCGATTATGTCGTTGGGAATATAGGTAATAATGTCAAATATAAAGCAAGTCAAAAGAAGCCTTTTAAAGTCTTTGCCAATGATTTTGACGACAATGGTACTTGGGATTTGGTGCTCAGTAGTCAATACAACGGCAATTATGTCCCAGCACGCGGTAAGGAGTGTTCTACACAACAAATGCCATTTATTTCGGATAAGTTTAAAACGTATAATGAATTTGCCAATGCAACCCTAAGTGATATTTATGGTGATAAGCTCACCGATGCCTATCAAAAGGAGGTCACCACCTTTAGCTCTATGCTATTACTTAATAACGGCAATGGCGGGTTTGAGATAACAGCCCTGCCAGCTATGGCTCAAACTGCACCAATATTGGCCATGCATTCTCAAGATTACAACAACGATGGTTTTGAAGATCTTTTGGTACTTGGCAATATTTATGAAGCCGAAGTAGAAACTCCGCGTTATGACACAGGATCAGGGATGCTATTACTATCTAACAGAGAAGACGGGTATACAGCAGTTAACCCGGCAACCAAGGGGCTCTATGTAGATGGCAATGCTAAAAGTGTACTACAGTTATCTCACAAAGGACAGGGAGAAGCTTATACTTTGATAGGAGTCAATGATGCTCCCCTACAGGTCTATAGCATAGAAGAAACTCCCTAATTAATAGTTGTATTTGTCTTGCCATCGCGCTTTAAGAAATTCTCTAAGGCTGTTTTCACGTGCATTTTGGCCTGGATCGTATAATTTGGTACGTGCAATGGCTTCGGGTAAAAATTCTTGAGCAGCAAAATTACCCGGATAATCATGTGAATACTTATAAGCATCGCCATAGCCCAAATCTTTCATCAGTGTGGTAGGGGCATTGCGCAAGGGAAGGGGCACGGGGAGATCACCTGTTTCTTTGACGAGTTTTTGAGCCTTACCAATTGCCATATAGGCCGCATTACTCTTGGCAGAAGATGCCAGATAGGTAACGCATTGACTCAAGATAATGCGTGCTTCAGGATAGCCAATGGCAGTGACTGCCTGAAAGCAATTAGTAGCTACTACCAAGGCCGTAGGGTTCGCATTTCCTATATCCTCAGAAGCGAGGATTATAAGTCGTCTTGCAATAAACTTAACATCTTCGCCACCTTCGATCATACGTGCGAGCCAGTAAACGGCAGCATTGGGATCACTCCCTCTAATCGATTTGATAAAAGCCGAAATAATATCGTAATGTTGTTCTCCGGTTTTGTCATATAAAACGGTATTTTGCTGCACCTTAGACAATACCATATCATTGGTGATGGTTACCTTATCAGTAGTTTCTGTGGTTACGATTAACTCAAAAATATTGAGCAATTTTCTTGCATCACCACCGCTCAATCTGAGTAGGGCTTCGGTTTCTTGGAGATCTATTTGTTTTTTAGAAAGTACCTCGTCTGTTTTAATGGCGCGTTCTAAGAGCGCTTCCAAATCGGCCTTGTCAAATGGTTTTAAAATATATACCTGACAGCGCGACAGTAAGGCAGGGATGACTTCAAAACTTGGATTTTCTGTAGTAGCCCCGATAAGTGTAACCCAGCCTTTTTCTACCGCTCCTAACAGTGAATCTTGTTGTGACTTACTAAAACGGTGTATCTCATCTATGAATAAGATGGGATTTTTTTGTGTAAATAAGCCGCCGCTTTGCTTGGCCTTTTCAATCACCTCACGAACATCTTTAACCCCACTATTTATTGCGCTTAAGGTGTAAAATGGTCGTTCTGAAGTGCTAGCTATTATACTGGCGAGCGTCGTTTTTCCTATACCTGGTGGCCCCCAAAGGATCAGTGAGGGGATGACCCCCGCCTTGATGACCTGAGTAAGTGAGCCATCAGGCCCTACCAAATGCTGTTGGCTTAGATAATCATCTAAGGTAGTAGGTCGTAAACGTTCGGCTAGAGGTGCATTCATGGGGTAAAAATAAGTATTTTGCGGGCTAACAGTGACAATTTTACTACTAATGTAATTTTGGAACTTCATTTGCGTAAGACTGTCTTAGAAAAAAGTACGATGTCAAAAAAGCGGGAACCATTTGAGTTTAGTATAGCAGTAGTTTTATATCCCATGCTCTTTGTATTACTGATTTGGTCAGTGTTTTCGGTTGAACTCAATTTTGGGGTCGATTTTACAAAATGGGGTGTAAGACCAAGAACAGCTTTGGGGCTGCGCGGTGTGTTGTTTTCACCATTTATACATTCAGGTATAACTCATTTATGGCATAATACCATGCCACTATTGGTGCTTAGTATGGCGCTGTTTTACTTCTATAGACCCATCGCGTGGAGAGTATTGCTAGTCATCGTTTTGTTGAGCGGATTGGGAACTTGGGCTATAGGAAGACCTTCTTATCATATAGGTATGAGTGGGGTGATCTACGGTTTGGTCGCTTTTCTGTTTTTTAAAGGAATTATTGCCAGGCACAAACGTCTTATTGCCTTGTCTTTAGTGGTCGTCTTTTTATACGGCAGTCTAGTTTGGGGTACAATGCCGATACAGGAAGGCGTATCTTGGGAGGGGCATCTTGCAGGATTTTTGGCGGGTGGATTGTTGGCCTTGCGCTTTCGCGAAAGCATGCCCAGACCGCAAAAATACCAATGGGAAGCACCAGATTACAACGAAGAAGAGGATCCTTTTATGAGGCATTTTGATGCCGATGGTAATTTTATAGAATTTCCAGATGGCGACCCTAATGAAGCCGATCATACGGATGAGACCTCTAAGACCGTAGATGTTGACATACGTTATATTTATAAATCTAATAAGGGTACAACAGGAGATTCTTTATAATCGTTGGCGTACCACCTCGTATAGCATAGCACCACAAGCCACAGATACGTTGAGTGAGGCGATATCCCCTTGTAAGGGCAATTTGGCCTTGTGATCGACAATTTTTAGAACGCCAGGTGATACCCCGCTGTCTTCCCTACCCATAACTATAGCCGTGGGACTGGTGTAATCTAAGTCGTATACGAGGGTGTCACTTTTTTCGGTAGCGGCTACAACTTGGACCCCCGAGCCTTGGAGGTAATAAATAGCGTCCTTGATGTGGTCTACCTTGGCAATGGGTATGTTAAAAGCGGCACCTGCCGAGGTCTTAACAGCTACGCCATTAAGGGGTGCTCCACCTTTTTTGGAAATAATAATACCGTGAACGCCAGTACACTCTGCAGTTCTAATAATGGCGCCAAAATTTCTAACATCAGACAATTGATCCAAAATAATAAACAAGGGCTGTTTTTCTTTGGCAATCGTCGAATCGATTAAGGTTTCAAAAGTGTGAAATGAAATAGGAGAGAGGTTGGCCACAGCACCTTGGTGATTGCGCTGGGTCAGTCTATTGAGTTTTTCAACCGGTACGTACGAAAAATTAATTCCGTTTTTCTTAATAAGCGTATTTAACTCGCTTGTAAGGGCATTGTTCAGCCCGCGTTGTAGAAATACCTTATCGATCTCCTCTCCGGCTTGTATGGCTTCTATAATAGCTCGAGTGCCGTGTATTTGCAACTTATTCTCCATGGGTGCAAGATACGAATACGATAAGAATCTATCCCTATTAGTTGGCAGGAGTAATGCGAATTGAATCCAAACTCACCTTTCCTTTTTCTATAATATCACGTGTATTAAATCGCTTATATAAAGAGGACAATTCTAGACCAGTTTCGGATGGAGTAAATATGAAATAGTCTGCAAAGACGATCTCTTGAATGGTTCGAAAATTTACAAACCTTCTAAACTGCATGACCTCTCCAGTTAATTGATGATCAAGTGCCATATAATTGATTAAGAAGGTCCCAGGATCTATGTAGAGAATGAACTGATCGTTATAGACACCTTCGATTTCTTTAAACCTGATATCCATACTATGATAAGTCTGATTATTTATTACAGCGTCGGGCAATAAGGAAACCCTTACGTCATTGGTATTTAATACATGTGGGATGGAAAATGTGTATAGAAATGCATCGAGTCTGGTATTTAGGATTTTGTTATTGTAATACGTAGAAGGTTGTAAGCTATCATTAATATAATACTGTATAAGACCATTTGTATAGGTAGCCCGGTAGTCAATATGGTTGACCCGGCGTTCAATCTTATTATTGGTGGTTCCTTGGCGACCGTAGTTTACTGTATACTTCGAGATGTCATGATAGAACTCTATTTGAGCATCATAAAACGCCTCAGCTCCATGGGCATCCATAGTCTTTTTGAGTAGTGTGGATGCTGTAATGTTCTTAGTTTGCGGTTGTGAGCAACTCAACAGGAGGAGATGAGCCAAAATAATCAATGTATATCGTATCATAGCAATGGGTATATAATTAAAAAAGCTGCTTCCTAAGAAGCAGCTTTTAAATATAACAAATAGATTATTCTATTGCTTAGTTAAAGTAGCTTGAACGTTTAATGGTCCTTCACCACAATCACTTCCTGTGTTATCTGTAAAACGAATAGTGAAAGTAGAATCATCACCAGTCGTGTAATTACCAGTTGTTCCGTCAGGAGCAGGTCCTACTGTCAAACCACTAGAACATTGTAGTCCAGTGTTCTGACCATCTGGTACGATTACGTTGTTACAAACAAACTGAATTTCGAAATCTACAGGATCCTGTCCTACACCAGCATCTGGAAGGTATACATAGTCAAATGCACGATCTACAGATGTAGCTTCTTCAGGAATATATAGTGTAACAGTTCCACCTTCCTCAAATACATTGAATCCAAGTACTCCAGTAGTGTCATTAGTAATGGTATAGTCACCAATAAATTCATCTTCACCAACTGGACAAACCACTGGTGTGATGTATTGGAAAGGAGAGTTAAAGAATCCTCCTGTAATAATACCACCGGCATTATCTGTAGAGAATACACGACCATCAGTCAAGTTTAATGCAAGACGTGTAGTAAAGCTATCACCACCAAAAGTTTGGTCATCGGTTAAGTTTACTAAGCTAAGCATTTCAGCAAATGAAATAGTCAATGTAGTTCTTGGTAATCCAAAAGGTCCTGGAGAGAATTCTGATGCAGGAATGTTTCTTGCGAAAACCTCATCAAAGATTCCTCCTGAAGAATCTCCTGCGTCAGGAGATCCGTCCTTAAAAGTGATGAATACATCAACACTTTCTAGTAAGTCACCCTCTTCTACATCTTGCTCTTCAATCTCTATAGAAAAAAGCGCATCTGTATCTCCAATTGGAAACTCATTAGAGAAGACAGCAGTAGTTCTAAGAACAGCCCCTCTCTCAACAGTTTCCTGTACGAGATCAGTTACGTTCTGTTCATCATCATCACAGGATACCATTCCAACTAGTACGGCACAAACTGCGAAATATTTAAATATGTTTTTCATAATCTTTTAAACGTTTTAAAAATTAGTTTGCAACTGGGAAACCACCATCTGCAGAAGAAGGAGGGTTGTTATCCCAGAATACTTGTACAGCTTGATTTGGCTTTTGCGCGATGTTTGGATTTGCATTTACAGCACTGTTAGCATAAGGGAAAGAGCGTGGGAATCCTCCTGGATTTGGCTCGATGTTAGGCTGAAGTGTAGTTGGGTATCCAGTTCTTCTGTAGAAGTTGTATGCTTCAGCACCACCTCCGTACATAGTTACCCAGTACTGTTGTGCTAATACATCCCAACGATCGTCTCCAGTAGCAGCATTGAAAGCGGCAACTTGAGCCGCGATAAAATCAGCTACCTCGTCATCTGTTGGCTCAAAAGAAGAATCTCTGTTTACATCAAGATCTCCAAAAGATTGAACTTTAGCGATAGACTTTTCAAGACCAGCTTGTAAGAAACCAGCAGCAGCACCAGGATCTCCTCCTGCTAAAGCAGCCTCAGCTCTCATAAAGTCTACGTAAGAAGCCAAGATGATAGGCTCAATACCAGCTCCAACACCTCCTAGGTTAAGACCTACAGTACCAAATGAATCATCATCAAACAATCCACCGGCTGGATATACTCCAGAAGCAGTTCTAAAGAAAGAATCTGGTGGAATACCGTCATCATCACCGTGATCACGACCCCAGTATCCATCTTCTAAGAAACAGAAAGTAAATCCACCTTCGATATAGTGAACTGGAGGAGTTTCTAATGAACAAGAGATAGTTTCACCATCACCCTCTGGCTGACATGATGCACCAGGTGTACAAGCAGCTTGACGGTAGAAGTAGTATCGAATTCTTGGGTCATTATTCTCTAACATGTAGTTCATTAACCAGTTAGACTGATAGATGTTAGCACCTGATGGTGTGTAATCTGCAAAATAATCAGGGTGCTGAGTATTTGGGTTTAACAGATTAGTACCATATTGTAATTGTAAATCATCATCAGTACTAGCGATAAAGTTACCACCGTTTGCAATAGCGTTGAAGGTAGCTAAGTCACCAGTTGTTAAAGCAGCTTTCATTTTAACAGAATTGATCATACGAACCCATTTTGCAGGATCTTCGTCATAAAACATGTCTGTTGCTGTAATAGCTTCAATTTGCTCATCGGTTGTAATAGATGACATTAAGTTAGAAGCTTGGTCTAATAATGCAAGAGCAGCTGTGTAAACAGAAGCACCTGGATCTAATGATGGATCAGGGAACTCATCTGGATTTACTGCTTCAGAAAATGGAATGTCACCAATGTAATCAACCATTAATAAAAGAGCGTGACCGGCCATAGCTTTGGCAGCGCCAATATTAAAGCTCAAATCTACTTCAGGATTCTCGGCAGCAATTTTTTCGATCTCCGCAGTGTTGATCAAAATATTACTGTACAATCTGTTCCAGTTTCCGTTTAGACTTCCACCAGTTATTCCAGCAAAGTAATCTCTACCTGCAAAGTAACTGATACGCGTAAGGTCTTCACCAAAGTTGTTGTGTACCGTCATATTGCTCGAGTACGCTAGCTGAATTGAATTAAGCAATAAATCAGGATCAGCTGTAGTTAAGGCGTTTGGGTTGTCGATTTGTTCTAACTCTATTGTTTCACAAGAGTAAAACAAAGTCGAACTCGTAATAACCAAAGCCATTATGAATTTGAATGTTTTTTTCATAATTGTTATTTTATAATGTTTTTATTAGAATGATGCTTTAACACTGATTCCGTAACGACGAGAAGAAGGTCCATTTAAGAAGTCGAATCCACGACCGTTACCTACACCAACCCCAGCTACGTTAGGATCAAAGTTTGCTCCATCAGGAGTGTTATATGCATCATACCAAAGGTTAAAGCCACTAGCCGTAATACTAACAGATCCAAAAGGAGTCTTTTCTAGCATTTTTGATGGGAATGTGTATCCAAAAGATACTTCCTGTAATCTTAATACAGAACCATCATAGACTTGTAATTCAGATGGGCCAAATAATACGTTTGAGAAGTAGTATTGTGAGTTGTTAATCTGAACTTGGTTTGGCGTACCGTCTTGTTGTACTCCTGGTAAAATATATGTGTTCTCACGAT
>CAZJWI010000012.1:0-35177 GCA_964549485.1 uncultured Flavobacteriaceae bacterium | reverse complement strand
TTCATTTGCTTATACACCTTCATATACTTGTCTCCTTGAGCAATATCATTAAGTAAAGTATCGATTGCTGTTGAGAGGTCGACGCGTTGTTCTAGCAAAATATCGAGCTTCTTTTGACAGTTTTGTCTATGGGTTTCAGATGCATCAGGTCTTGTAGCCTCTTCCTGCATATGATAAATCTTAAGTGTCAATATAGAAAGTCTATCGATACCCCAGGCAGGACTTTCTGTATTGATGGTAGCATCTTCCTTTACGTCAACGTCTTTGTATTTTTCTAAAAAGTAGCTATCGATATACTCTACCATATCGGTGCGGTCCTGATTGGAGGCATCGATAAGGCGTTTGAGTTTTAAGGCGGCTACAGGATCAATTTCAGGATCTCTTATTATGTCTTCATAATGCCATTGTACAGTGTCTATCCAACATTTGCGATAGAGTAAATGCCCAATAAGATTATTGGATTTGTCGTAGGGGTTGGTAAAAGGTTGGTCTACGGTATTGACGATATGATAGGTGTCAATTACTTCTTGAAAAATGGCATTCGCTTTCTCTGAAAACATAATTAGTTGAATATTATTTGCTTTACTTGAATCTGGGCCTATGCATACTACCCGTCACGGTTGCAAAGGTATTACATTTTAAAATAGGATGAGAGGTTAAATGCCCTGCCAGCTTATGCTGCCATTTTTAGCCTACAGCAAGTAAATAGCAAAGGGCAATACTACAATGAGCCACAATAGGGCTTCTTTGAATACCTGACCCTTGGCCCGTTCAATATAGGTAGTCACTATAACACTTAGCATTGGAATCAAGAAATACAAAGCCGCTCCTGTTTTTTGTGAATTGAGAATTACGATGAGCATCGCAATAAGGGTAAACGCTAGCACTAGAACATAAATGGAACGCGCTTTTAAAGAAGCTTTTTGCATCCCCTTGACATAGTTGATGACAGACCAAAGAAAAATTCCCATAAAAAAAGCTGTGGCAACCAGCAATTTTGGACTGTTAAAGACCGCAAAATCAAAAGATATCCCGTCCAGGTAGCCCAGTAGAAGCTCCATGCCATCTTCCCGATATAAAAGATAACAACTCGCCAGTACGGCTACACATCCCGCCCCCACTAAGGGAATTAACCAATATCGCAATGCATAAGAAGCATAGAATGCTATGGCCAAAAATAGAACCAGATAAAACAAAATAGTCCAAAAATAATATAGGGAGGCAATGGCAATCCAAAAAGAAGCGTCAAAAAGTTTGCGTTCTATGGCAAGGCCTGATCGCAAACTCATTATTCGTCTAATTGCCAAAAGAATAAAAAAACCACTTAGCAATACCTCAAACCGGATCAAAGCCATTGGTATTGCAGCCGTAAAGGCAGCAAAAAGCAAAATCCTATAGGTATTGCGTTGGGTCAAATCATTTTTCTGAACAATAAAATTTAAGACAAACATGGTGGCAATATATACAAGCCATAACCCAACCATTTTTACAATTTCAGGCCAGGCTGTAGTGGCTGTAATCACATCAACTTGGGCCAAAATAAATCCCAAAGTCATAAAACAAATGACCATTATGACATGTATTGGTTTTGAGCTGCTAAAAAAGCTTGTGAGCATTGGTGTATTTGTCTATTTTTGCATTGCTATTGGATAAGATAGCAAAAGCGAAGATACTTTTATTGTAAACATATATTATTATGAAGTGGAGTGAGTTTTTTGGAGCCATTCAAGATTTAGGAGAAGCCGTTTTAATCAATCCTTTTGATGAGATTAGAGCTTACGAACTTACCGATTGGTGGGGAGCAAATGCCGTTAATTGGTTGTTTATGCTTATTTGCTGCGTAGCTATTGTATACTGGCTTCTAGAGCTCAATAAATACAACAAGAATAACGAAGAAGATCGCTACCCTAAAGCCCACGGTTTTTTAGGTAATGAGAGCGATTTAGAGCATAAACTATAGGTCAAAACCTATATCCTTTCTATAATTCATCCTATCAAAGTGTAGTTTTTCTATAGTTTGATAGGATTTTTTTAGTGCCTGTTTGAAATCGTCGTCGAAAGAGGTAACGGCTAGTACACGACCTCCACTGGTCACAATTTGACCTTCTTTTTCTTGTGTGCCAGCATGAAATATTAAAGCATCGCTTACTGTCTCCAGACCACGAATTACTTTTCCTTTTTCATAAGCTTCTGGATAACCCCCAGATACAACCATAACGGTAGTGGCCGCACGACTATCAATGATCAACTTTTGAGTGTCTAACTTTTGCTGTGCCACAGCCTCAAACACCTCAACCAAATCGGACTTTATACGTGGCAAGACCACCTCGGTCTCTGGGTCACCCATACGCACATTGTATTCTATAACCTTGGGCTGATCACCTACTTTGATAAGACCGATAAACACAAATCCAGTATAGGCTATGGCTTCTTTGGCCAAACCATCGATGGTTGGTTTAACAATTTCATTTTCGATTTTTTGCATAAAACTAGCATCTGCAAAAGGTACTGGACTTACGGCACCCATACCTCCGGTATTGAGCCCCTTATCTCCTTCTCCTATGCGCTTATAGTCTTTGGCCGTAGGTAATATTTTATAATTTTTACCATCGGTAAGCACAAATACGCTCAATTCGATACCATCAAGAAATTCTTCGATAACTACGGTAGTACTCGCTGCTCCAAACTTTCCCTGCAACATATTGGCGAGCTCTTCTTTAGCGGTATTTATATCATCTAAAATAAGTACACCTTTTCCTGCAGCCAAGCCATCTGCTTTTAGCACGTATGGCGGTTGAAGCGTTTCCAAAAAGGCCTGCCCCTGCTCTAGGGTCTGGGCGGTAAAACTTTGATAGGCGGCTGTTGGTATATGATGGGCCATCATAAATTCTTTGGCGCGCTCTTTACTTCCTTCTAAGGTGGCTCCTGCCTTTGAGGGTCCAATGACAGCGATGTGCTTTAGTTGGTCTTTGGCTTTAAAATAGTCATATATGCCATTTACCAATGGGTCTTCTGGCCCTACTACAATCATCTCGATACTTTTGTCTAAGGCAAAGGCCGCTATAGCATCAAAATCATTAACCGCTATCGCCACATTAGTGGCTATTTGTGAAGTCCCTGCATTTCCAGGGGCTACAAACAAGGATTGACAACGTTGACTTTGTGCTATTTTATACGCAAATGTGTGCTCACGTCCTCCTGAGCCCAAGACCAAAATATTCATAGTAACTAAGGTTTGAATGAAAACACAAAAATAATTGTTTGTACATTGGCTTACTAATTTATAAGTGGTGAATTTATTTGATTGGACCTTGCGGTTAAAAGGCTTTGATATGGCTTTCGCGAAAGCGGAATTAGCCCGAATACAAGCCATCCCCAGTGCTCAATTTGAGGCCTATCAACAACGGCAAAAGAAGGCCATAGTGGCACATCACCAAAAAAACAATGCCTTTTATCGATCGCTTCTCAAAGACACTAACACCGAGGAATGGTCTTCCCTGCCCATTTTAAAAAAGTCTGACCTGCAACGGCCATTGGCCCAACGACTCTCTCTGGGATACAACAAAAAAAATTGCTATATCAACAAAACTTCTGGTAGTTCAGGACACCCATTTATCTTTGCCAAAGACAAAAACTGCCATGCCCTATCTTGGGCAAGTTTTCAGGATCGTTACCGTTGGTATGATCTCGATTTAAACCACTCCAAACAAGCGCGATTTTACGGTATTCCTTTAGATAAATTGGGGTATCATAAAGAACGGCTCAAAGATCGTTTGGGACGACGGTATCGCTTTCCGATTTTTGACCTTAGCGAGCCCGAACTAGAACAAATTACAGCAAAATTTACGACCACAGCCTTTGAGTATATCAACGGCTATACTAGTAGTATTGTTCTTTTTGCTAAATATCTAAAACAAAAAGGACAGGTATTAAAAGCGCGCTGTCCCAGTTTAAAAGCGTGTATTGTGACCAGCGAAATGCTTTTTGACAGCGATCGAAAACTACTGGAACGCTATCTGGGAGTTCCTGTTATCAATGAATATGGTGCCTCAGAAGTAGGCCTTATTGCCTTTGAAAACATGCAAGGGCAATTACAGATAGACCATGAGTTATTGTATGTAGAAATTGTAAATGATCAAGATGAGATTGTGCCAGCGGGTACCCTTGGTCGTATAGTGATTACGGCTTTGTACAACAAGGCCCATCCCTTTATTAGATATGATATTGGCGATGTGGGCGTCCTGTCTTTTGATGCTACTACCCAAAAACCCGTATTAGAACAATTACAAGGACGTACTAATGACATTGCCAGATTGCCAAGTGGTAAAGTAGTACCCGGACTCACCTTTTACTATGTGACCAAAAGCATTATTGAAGAAGATGGCAATGTGCAGGAGTTTGTCATAGAACAATGTGCTTTAGATCATTTTAAAATCCTCTATACCGCCTCAAGGCCCTTGTCAGATCAAGAGAAGGAGACCATTGCGGCAGCTACGTATACCTATCTTGAAAAGGGATTACGCCTCGATTTTGAACAAGTAGAGCGGATGGATCGTTCTAATCGCGGAAAGCTCAAACAATTTATCTCTAAAATCTAGTCGGGCTTATACACCTCTATCTGCTTAGGTCTAATAACAAAGTATTCATAGAAGAATTGCAGCATACATCCAACCGATTTCAACCATGAGTACCCCAAATAGTTACGATAAAATTGAAAATTGTATCGAATTAACTTGACCTTATTGGCGCTCATCCCATCGCGATGTACTCGGTAAAAGGCCAGATCTTCATTGAGACCTAGCGCTGGTTTTTTACTGCGCTTTATCGCTTCCAACCAGAGCGCCCAGTCTTGTCTTTTTCTGATATTTGGAACCATTATCTTATCCAGTGCCGAGACTTGGTAAATGCCAGTGAGATTCCCAATATAATTGTTGCGGTGTTGTTTTTTATAACTCAAAGATGTCAAGGCAATGATGCGTTTTCCAATTGGCTCTGCATCACTGTTAATGTGTATATAATTTGTAAAAGATACAGCCGCCTGGCCCTGTTGCATAGCTTTTAATTGCTTTTCTAGCTTTTGAGAATGCCAGAAATCGTCTGCATCCAAAAAGGCAATATAGGCGCCTTTGGCCAGACTGGTAGCCTTGTTTCGGGCTATAGCTGCCCCGCTGTTTCGCGAAAGCGTATGCAGCTGTATTCTATCATCTTTAGCGGCAAAAGCAGCAGCTATTGATCCTGAAGTGTCAGTAGAGCAATCGTCTATAATTAGGAGTTCCCAATGGGGATAGGTTTGAGATAAAACACTCTCTATAGCCTGTGAAATATAGGCCTCGGCATTATACAAAGGGGTAATTATTGTGACTAGACCAGCGTTGTTAATAGGCTTTTTCATCTCCTGATAGGGCCTTGATCACCGTTTGTATAACAATTTTAATATCGAGTAATAGCGACCAGTTTTCTACGTAAAAGATATCAAATTTTACACGGTTAATGATGTCATGATCGGTTTCGACCTCTCCGCGATACCCACTGGTTTGCGCCAAGCCAGTAATCCCTGGTTTGATGAAGTGTCGCACCATGAACTTATCAATACGCTCGGCATACATGTGGGTATGACTTACCATATGCGGTCTAGGCCCTACCACAGACATTTCGCCTTTGAGCACATTTATAAATTGAGGCAGCTCATCCAAGCTTGTTTTGCGCAGGATACGTCCTACTCGGGTAATCCGCTCGTCGCCTCTTCTTACCTGATGTAAGTGAGCCGTAGGATTGGGTCGCATTGAGCGAAATTTATAACAGTAAAACTCTTGATAGTCCAGCCCATTGCGCCGCTGCTTAAAAAATACAGGTCCCTTTGATTCGAGTTTTATCAAAATGGCCAACAGTGGTGTAAGCCATGACAATAGGCCTACCAAAACCAAGACAGACATCACTATATCAAAAGTGCGTTTGATAAACTGATTTATAGGGGTGTCTATTGGTATTTCGCGTAAAGCCAAAACTGGCGTTAATCCCAAATACTGATAATTGAGCTTTTTGGTAAAAATTTCCTTATTGTCAGGAATAAACTTTAAGATCTTTAGGTTATTATCTGCAAAATCTGTGATCTCGCGTATTTGTTCGTTATTAAATTCGGCAATAGAGCAGTAGATTTCATCAATTGAATTATCGACGATATATCCAAAGACCTGCTCTATAGAAAAACCTTGTTGATCTACCCCAAAAACGTTGCGCAATTGATACCCGTAATCTGGGTTTTTTAAGAAGAAAGCCTCGAGCTGTTTTGTCTTGGCATTTTCGCCTAAGATCACCACAGAACGATAGTTACCCCCTAAAACGGTACGGTATTTTTTCAAAAAATAAAACACACTCAATTTGACTATGGTAATTACACCAAAGGTGTACAAAATGTAATGTGCAATGGTGGCAGGTGAGCTCTCGGCCTCCATAAAGAGCCCAAAAAATGCAAAGACACTAAGGGTAAACAGTAATAATTGTACCCCTATCAAGGAAAAGATTCGGGTAAGTTGGGTAAAGCGGTAAACTTCATAAAATCCCGTTTTAACAGCAGCGACCACCCACCCTAGGGGAATTAAGAAAGCAAAGTACAAAAAGTAGTCTTCCAGACTTAAAAACACAGCAGCCATACTCAGTACGATTGCCAGATCGATCACGTATAAAATAGGACGAATATATCCCGAATATCTCCCTGTTTTTCGACCCATCAATTATTTCTGAATATGTTTGGAAAAATCTTTGTGTTCGCTCTTGTACAACTGCTCCTTGGTCAGGTTTTTAAAATAGGCATAGGTCTTTTGCATACCGTCTTGTCGAGACACTTTTGCCTCCCACCCCAAAATTTCTTTTGCTCTTGAAATATCGGGTTTACGTTGTAAAGGATCGTCAATAGGTAATTCTTTGTGGATGATCTTTTGATCGGTACCAGTGAGCTTGATGATTTCTTCGGCAAATTCGAGAATCGTTATTTCGTCTGGATTGCCAATGTTAACAGGATAGACATAATCACTCATCAATAATCTGTAGATACCCTCTACCTGGTCATCGACATAACAAAAAGATCGGGTTTGAGTGCCGTCTCCAAAAACGGTAAGGTCTTCACCGCGCAGCGCTTGTCCTATAAAAGCAGGGATAACTCTACCGTCGTTAAGACGCATACGAGGCCCATACGTATTAAATATACGTACGATTCTCGTTTCTAATCCGTGAAAACGATGGTACGCCATAGTGATCGACTCTTGAAAACGCTTGGCCTCATCGTACACTCCTCTAGGACCTATGGTATTAACATTACCGTAATAATCTTCTGTTTGTGGGTGTACTAAGGGGTCTCCATAGACTTCGGAGGTAGAGGCTATGAGAATTCTTGCCTTTTTCTCTTTGGCCAATCCTAATAAATTATGAGTGCCCAAAGACCCTACCTTCAAGGTTTGAATTGGTATTTTTAAATAATCGATGGGACTAGCTGGCGATGCAAAATGCAATATATAATCCAAATCACCCGGCACGTGCACAAACTTAGTCACATCGTGATGATAGAAATCAAATTGTTCGAGCTTAAAAAGGTGCTCAATATTGGCGAGGTCTCCTGTAATCAAATTGTCGATCCCTATCACATCAAAGCCCTCGTTGATAAAACGATCGCACAAATGTGATCCTAAAAATCCTGCTGCTCCTGTGATTAAGACACGTTTGGCCATATTATGCTTCGCTTCGTCCTATCGAAATATACGTAAAACGTTCCTTCTCCATGTCTTTAACATCGTAAAGATTGCGGCCATCAAAGACCACGGGATGGTTTAAGTTTTCTCTTAAGGTATTGAAATTGGGTGTTCTAAAAATACTCCATTCTGTACTAATGACCAAAGCGTCTGCCGCTTGTGTAGCCCCATACATCGTCTCTGCAAAAACTACCTTATCTCCGTATTTGGCTTTTACATTGTCCATGGCCTCAGGGTCAAAGGCCTGAATTTTAGCCCCTCTTTCTAGCAATTGATCAATCATATAAAGCGAAGGAGCTTCTCTGATATCATCAGTTTCAGGTTTAAAGGCTAGACCCCACATGGCAATCGTTTTGCCTTTGAGATCTCCCTTAAAATAGGCATCTATTTTTGGGATAAGCTTTACTTTTTGATCATCGTTAACCTCGATAACAGCTTCTAAGATTTTAAAGTCATATTGGGCATCTTTACCCGCTTTTTGCAGCGCTTTGACATCCTTGGGAAAACAAGAACCTCCATATCCTATACCAGGAAACAGAAAGCGCTTTCCAATACGAGAATCGGTACCCATACCGCGACGCACCATATCAACATCTGCACCTACGCGTTCGCAATAATTGGCCACTTCATTCATAAAAGTGATCTTGGTTGCCAAAAACGAATTGGCCGCATACTTGGTCAACTCTGCCGATTTTTCATCCATGACAATGATAGGGTTACCAGAACGAACAAAAGGCTTGTATAGCTTTTGCATAAGCGCTGTAGCTCGCTCGGATGAAGATCCAATCACGATGCGTTCTGGTTTTAAAAAGTCATCTACAGCAAAACCTTCTCTTAAGAATTCGGGATTTGATACCACGTCAAATTCTACCGAGGTTTGAGCTGCTATGGTAGCATGAACTTTTTCTGCAGTACCCACAGGCACGGTGCTTTTATCGACTATAACTTTGTAATCGGTAATGTGGGCGCCAATATCTTTAGAAACCCCCAATACATACGACAAATCTGCAGAGCCATCTTCGTCTTCAGGCGTAGGTAGTGCCAAAAATACGATCTCGCCATGATCTAAACCTTCTTTTAAGGAGGTAGTAAATGCAAGGCGTCCTGCTTTGATATTTCGCTCAAAAAGCACATCCAGATGTGGTTCATAAATAGGAACTTCACCAGCTTTCATTCGAGCCACTTTTGACGCGTCTATATCGACACAGATGACTTCATTACCTGTTTCGGCTAGACAGGTACCTGTGACCAAACCTACGTACCCAGTTCCAACAACCGTTATCTTCATAATTCATTTCTTAAACTGCCACAAAAATAGGGAAGTATTTACAGCTTCTAAAGGTGAGCGGTCTATATTTCGGCCAGCGCCTTTACAAAACGTGCCAGGATCTCATCTTTCGAAAAATGAGTTACAACATAATCTCTGGCCTTGGCTCCCATTTGTGTAGCTCGCTCCTTTTGAGAAGCCAGCTGTTCCAGTTGCTGCAACACCAAGGCTACATCCTTTTCAGAACTGTAAAAGCCACCTCCAGAATCGCTCATGACATCGGCCACCTCAGAGTGGGGATGCCCAGTAATTATAGAGGGTTTTGCGCTTGCCATCATGCCTAATATCTTTGACGGCATCACTGTATCTATGACTTCTGGTTTTTGGAATAAAAGATGTGCGTCTGCACTGCATAAAAGATCTGCAAGCTCCTCATAGGGCACCGGGGGGTATAGGTTTACTTCAGGAAATGAAGCAAGCTTGCTTTCTACTTCTTTTCGCTTGGCGCCTGCCCCTACAATAATTACCTCAAAAATGTCAAAATCTAAGCGCTTAAGTAGCTCAAAAAAGAAATTCCAATCTTGTTTGTCTCCGATATTGCCAGAATACAAAATCTTGAATTTAGACGATTTTAGGTAAGGGTGCGCTTTCGCGAAAGCGGGATCTATAGCATGCTCATCGATCCAATTGGGTAGATAATAGGTGGGACTCGCGGTTTTGTGTTCGAGTTTTTTAAGCATCGAATGACTAATCGTACTCACCCGATCGGCCTTTGATAGAAGAAATCGCTCCAAACGCATCAACAGTCGATATACCGTTCCGCCTTTAGTCTCTCCCTGATTTGTAAGCCCAGATTGAAAGGCCGCATCAAATTCAAAATCCTGAATATGTATCCAGGAGTGCGCTTTATATCTCTTTTGTTGTATATAACCCAAGAAGGTCGCACTGGTAAATGGTACAATCGAAATGACAATATCGCATTTTTTTATCTTCCATAAATTCCAGAAAGAACCCCAAGTGAATGAAAGAATGTGAAGTATGCGTTTTACAAAAGTAGGCTGGCTGGGCACGTATTGCTTATAGCGCCACAATTTGATACTCCCTAAAGTTTCCTGATAATACGAGGGTTTATCACGGTATTCCTGTGCAATTTCCCATTGCGGATAATACGGGAAAGCAGTAACCACATCAATCTGATATCCAGCCTGTTCCAAATACTGAGCAAGCTGGGTCGAATAAAGACCAATGGCTGTACTTTCTGGATAAAAATTGAGCCCGATAAAGGTGATATGCTTGATGTTGTTCAAAGAAACTGAAGGTTATAATACGATTGTGCAAATAACGTATTTTTTAAAGTCTTATACGCGGTCTCTTAATGGTTTTGCAGGATTACCTATGCATATTTTCTGAGGTGGTAAATCTTTAAAAACACTACTTCTTGCTCCTACCACTGTTCCCTCACCAATAGTACAACCGGGAGCGACATAGACATCTGTGGCTAACCAACATTTATCGCCAATGTTTATTTTTTTGGCGTAAATGCGGAAATCTTCAGAGGCATAGTCATGTGTCCCTGTGCATATGTAGGATCGCTGTGAGATAACAGCATGCGCCCCAATTTGAATCTCCCCTAGCGTATAGAGTACCACCTCATCGCCTATCCAGCTGTAATCACCTATTGTCAATTTCCAGGGGTAGGTGATTTGAGCCGATGGCCGTATAATTACATCTTTCCCTATAGTGGCTCCAAAACTGCGTAGCAAGAACCGACGCCATCCGTATAGCATTTGAGGCGACAATCTAAACAAGGTGGCCTGAACAATCCACCACAGCTGAACACTCACTTTGGAGCGCCCTCTAAAGCCCTGGGGCGTTTGATAACTGTCTAAATTTTGGTACTTCATGTGCTGGCCAAGATACTAGATAATTTTAAGTTGAAATTAGTTTGTCCATCCTTTTTCGAGGATATATCCTGCCAGATAGCGCCCCAAAGCAGTATTTCCAAGTTCGTTAAAATGAACCTTATCGGCAAAAAATCGGTCTGGGATACAGCCACGACTTATGGCCTTTTTGTCTTGTGGTGTAGGCAAAATATTCAAAATTTTAAAGGCATCCTTCATCATTACCGAACGCACATCAATATAGTGAGATCCAAAATGTGATGCCAATAAGGTATTTAAGGCTAGTATGTTTTGATAGGCTGCTGTATCACTGGCCTCAACATCACTGCGGCCATTACAAATCCCTAGGATTACATATTTTTGTTGTGCCTGACCTTCCAAATGAGCTACCATCATTTTTAGATTTTCCAAAATAGCGAGCCTTCCCCCCTCCGATTTCTGGTCATTACGCCCTGCCCAGATTATAGTAGGACTTTTGCGGTAATTTTGAGTGTGATCAAAGCCAAACAAAACAGCCTTATTGCTACTCAAGCTGTCTGTGAGATTGGCTGAGAACATAAGATGCGCTGTTTTCTCGGGGTTGTTTGTGTCTGCTACTCGTGACAAAGTACCACTTACCTCATTTATTAGACCGTTATATTCTTGGATACCGAAGCTGGTAAAAGGCGCCTCTTTGGCAGGCAAAAAGAGCGTGCCCTTGTCTAATTCTTGTGTAAGGGAAGGGGTTAGGTATAACGACCGGCCACCTTGTAATACCGCCACTTGAGATGACCTAAGACCTCCCTGACCAAAGTTGATGGTAGCCATCCCAAGCTCTTCTTGGATAATTTCGAGAATAGAGATTTTACTCAGAGATCCCTTCATCATGCTGTCTCCCCATCCCACAAGGGTGTCTTCTGGAGCGGTACAACTAGATAATTTAAGTAAGAGTACTACGATAAAAACCCGTTTAAAAACCATAATTAGGCCTTTAAAATACGAAGAAGTCTTTCTTCAAATTGGGTGGGTGTAAAATGGTCTTGAAAATAGGAACTATTATTCTGGGCCATCTTAGCTACTTCTTCTAGATGATCCTGCAAATATTTTAATTGTTGGTACAATGATTTTGGGTCATTTTTGGCGACAAAGTAGCCGTGTTTTTTGTCCTTGATGATATCGGGAATGCCTGCATGAGCTGTGGTGACAATTGCATTTTGTGTTGCCATTGCCTCTAGAAGAGCAATAGGTTGACCCTCCATAGTATAAAAAGTAGGAAGCACAAAGGTATTGCCCCAGTCCAACAACTCTTTTTTGTCTAATCCGTGCACCACACCGATATATTGGGTATGCCCTAGTTGTGACAAAGCGGCGTCTACCCTATCTTGATTATCGGGGTCAATATTACCCGCAATTTTGGCCTTGTATGGAATAGCATCCTTCTCGAGCATTTTCAAAGCTTCTAAAAGCACGAGTATGCCTTTTTCTTCCATCAAATTACTGAGGTATACAAGTTGTAATTGATCTGTGGCAGGCGGTCTTAACTGCTGTGATAAATACGCTTGCGCGAAATTGTGTAATTCAAAAATCTGTGTTTGAGCTAGGAATGGGCTCAAATTGGGTCGCAGTGATTTGGAAAGCACTATACCTTTGGTCATTTTTGACAGCAATAATTTAAAATAGCGTTTTTTCCAAACGCTTAACTCGCTATAGGCCGTCCCTAGGTGATTCCCGTGCACATGAATAATGAGCTCTTTTTTAAATAGGGAGGCTAACTGTATAAAAAGACTATACTTGGCAACACCAAAAAAACTTTGTCCTGGGGTGAGATAGATAATATCTTGCGACAACACCTTAAAAGCCGAAAGACTAAATTTTAAATTGTAAACCAATTTATAGAGTGAGAAAGATCCCACCTTTTCGTCAAAACGGTCTAAAGAGGTATTGATGGTAGTTACCTTATATTCTGGGGCTTGTTCGAGAATTTCCATAACCACTTGATTGGCCAGAGACACCCCTGTAGTAGGTTTAGGGAAGGGCCCTATCATTAAAATACGTTTAGGCTTCACGGGTATAGAGACTTTTAAGACCAAAAAAGTTTAAAAAGAAGGCAAAGAAAATGACTCCCGCCTCGCGCTCAAGTATGTTCTCAGTAAACATGACCATCCCATAGAACAGCAATAAGAGTATTAACAACTGGTTGTTAAAGCGTATGGCGTAAACCATATTCATTCCCATAGTAATTACAAAGGCAATTAAGGCAATTACCCCTCCAATGAGAAGCAGGCTAAAAAATTGATTATGGGCGTTATACTCTCCTTTGACCAGCACTTGATTTTCTGATTCGATATAGGCTTGTAATAAGGTGTCATTATAATCTCCTATGCCATAACCTAACACAGGTGATTCTGCGATGAGCTTTCTTGCAGTGGCATAGACGGTATAGCGGATATTGGTAGAAGTGACTGCTCCATTCTCAATAGATTCAATTTTAAGTAGCTCGACAAATTTATTACGGGTTTTAGGAATGGCAATCGTCAAGAAGATTAAACCAAGGACCGCGATAAGATAGGGTTTGAGAAGTTGTTGTTTTCGTTGAAAAACTACAAATAGAGAAAAAACAATGAGCAGGGCTAACAAAGGCCCTTTTTTGGCATACAATAAGAGAAATAACACCAAAGTAATATCGATGGCAATCAATAAGGCAATGATAGATTTGGAAGTTGTCTTTTTTAGAATATAAAAAGAAAACAACACCGCTATGCTACAGTGCATTGAGAGATAAATTGGGTGTATGCCCCACTTGCCCATTTTGACTCTCAACAGGGTATGAAAATGTTCCATCATTTCCATAAAAGAATATTGGGTGGCATAAAACCAAATAAAAGCAACGACATTAAACAGGAAAATTGAGAGTAGATAAATCCACAAATAGGTTTTGAGCTGTTTAAAAATAAGCTTGCCCTCTTCTTTGGTGAGCATTGCAAAGACAAAGGGAAAAACTACTAATGAAGCCATAGTCATCATCTTTCGCTGTGCGTAAGCGGTATTTTCACTGTAAAAGTAAGTGAGTGCGATGACTAGAAACACCAGGGCATTTGTCACAAAAAACAGCCCATTAAAATGCCATTTTCGCGTAAGCGCATGGACAAGCACGGTAACTCCAAATAGTAAAATGGCTATTGCCTTTAGATTTGAAGGAAGGACAACTAAGGCAAATAGGAGTCCAATCGCAACTTGCACAGCTTTTAAGCTTTTTGAGGTCTGGAGTGCTTCCATTGTTGTTGTCTTTTTAAAAAGTGTTTTAAAAATGCTTCTATGGCTTTTGGAATGATGATTACCCCGATTAAAGCACCAACATAGTACGAAAAGCCGTTTGTAAAATCACCTCTAAGCAAAAATATAAGATGGATGGCCAGATAAAAAGCCATTAAACGCTTGAGCATATCCTTACTGTGAAGCCATCCTAGAAATCGTATGAGCACTAAAGCCAGCACAAATGCGGCTATGACTACGCCTATAATACCAAAATTGATGTATCCTTCTGACACCAGAGGATTTGATAGGTTGCTGTAGGTAAACTCATAGCGATCAATCAAATGATTTCCTACCAACTCTCCAGTAGAGATGGGTTTGTCCTCCCAAAGCCCCCTTGGCACAAAAAATAAAAAAGCACTCAACAGTTGATTGCCGTATTCGAAGCCGTGATAGTGAACTCTATCCATGGTGGCCATAATGTTTGAAAAGGCGTCGTAGTTGAGCGTGTTAAAGGCAGAGGCAATTCCACCTCCTTTCATTTCTTCAAAAAAGACCAGCGGGTTTTCTAAGATCTCCTCAAAATTGGCCTCGGTGTGTGTAAACATAGCCGATAAAGGAAAGGCAACAATCATAGTAAAAAAGAGAAAGAACAAGCTCTTTATATTGGTGTTAAACAGTTTGGGTACTACCAAAAATATGAGACTGATATACAAGGGACCTAAGGCATTTCTCTTTTCGACCAATGGATTTTTAAACCAAAACAACAAAACGCCCATAAAGATCATCATCGCGATAATCGTGAGGTAATTGACTGCTTTTTTCTTTTCTCGTTTAAAATATTGAAAGCACAAGATGATCCCCGCAAAGGGCACCAAGAAAAAGACTTTCTTCCAAATCAGAAATACAACGGTGGGAAATACCGATCGTCTCCATGCAGGCCGTGTAAGTTCATCCTGTACAAAATTGAGACTCGCCATAAAGACCACAAAGGTCAATACCGCTAACGCTACAATGAGCAAGGGGCTTACAAATTGCGACTGCTTACTAAGTATAGGTGAAGATCGCAACCATCGCCAGCGTTTAAAAAAGACATAGCTACTAAAAAACACCAGATTAAATAAGGCTATTAGCACATTGGTGTAAATGGTCGCATCTGCACTATAGGGCAAATGATTCTCAAAAGCAGGGTTGGTTCCTTCAAAAGAATTGATTTGCACCATAGGCGCCACGATAAAAAACAAAAAGGTAAAGACAATAAATGCCGATAAAAATGGGGAGTAGATACGCTCTATAAAAATATGATATAGCGTAATCCCTGCCAGTATAATTGCATTCACCAAAAATGAAATCCATACCGCTGCCTCGCCATCAAAAGTGGCAAAGAGCGCTAGGGTGATAAACCCGTAGGCAAAAAGCAAAAGATACTTTAACCCCATGGTAGTAGTTACTTCATATTTGTGGCCCCTCGGGACCGGCCTCCTATTTTAATTTTCCGATAAAGAGATGACGGTTCACAGCCACTTCTTCATCTAGTATGTGCTCAAACTCTTCAGAAAATGCCGTTCTAAACCATTCTAAGGTATAATACTCAGGAATGGCAGGAATGTTGTCCATATCTCCAAAGTAAAGCCCCAAAGGCATAAACTCTACGATAATGTATTTATTGGTGAGCGATTTTAAAACTTTAAAAATGTGAGCCAGACTCACATCTTGGGTCAAAAGCAAGTGATGGGTCACCGCCAATGCCATTACTATATTGGCCGAGATGCGTTTTTCTAGCACCTGTGTATTAGAACGATTATTGGGGCGTACAAAATCATAGACCAAAGGCAAAACAGATTTGCTGTTCTCGTTATTCACAAAGATGTGATCTAGGGCATTCTTGTCGTAATCTGTGGCGATAATTTTCTCAATCTGAGTATGAGCCAAAACATGATTTGCAAATTTTCCTTGGTTTGACGCGAGCTCTATCAATGAATTGGCATCGCTAAGGCGGGTTTGAATCAGCTCTGTAATACGCATAAATCGAGGATCGCTTGCTGGGGTTTTATCGTTGTGATAATCTTTCCAGTAAGAATCGATCTTACTTTTCCCAACGCTTTTGATAAGGCGATGAGCCCTGGCAGTTGTAAACCGATTTTGATACAAAGATTTAAACTTCAAGATCTTCCCTATGTGCTTGTGATTACCGTATTTATCAATAATACGCTGATGTCTGGCGACGGCCAATCTTCGAGAATTATTTTGAAGTTTGAAAAGTAGGTTGCCCAAACCACTTCCTAAAAAGTTAGCATAAGGATGTCTTAGTTTAAACAGGTCCCTATCACTAAAAAACCCGTTGTATAGGTAAATGCTATTGGGTAAGTCCGAATACCCCTTGCTGTAAAGATATAGCGGCATATAAAATGAATTATAGAAATTCATATAGCCCGACCAGCTCTTTCCGTTTTTGGAATCTCTCTTAAAAAAACTACCAAAATCAACATATTTGGGACGCGCCATATCAAAAACAACATTAAAGGCGTGTACATCAAAGATTTCATACCCATATTCATAGGCAATTTGATTGACCTCCAAGACAACATTAGCCGCTCTTTGAAGCATGGTAAAAGACCACTCATAAGGGTAATTCCAGTAAGGTATGTTTTGATGCTCAATCACTAGATTAAAGCCTTCAATTTGCACATCTGATATCCAAGTGTCTACAAATAATTCTTTTTCGAGCAAGGCCTTCATCATCCCCCCATCAAACATCTCGTGTACCTGCGCCTCGTAGGCTGGGTTAATCCCTCTCAAGACTCTATCACCGTAAAAAAACAGTGTACAGACCTTATCTATAGAAAATTCTATAGTCTGTAAATCTGACACTTTTAAAACTTCACTCATAATGGATTTGTCCAAGTTCTTAATTTAAAAATATGTATGAATGCTTTGGTCTGAAGCATAAAATTGACACGCGTTTTTGCAAAAAGTGCATTGACCAAATACCCAGAAATGCCATATGATATCAAAGTGGCATATGCCGCGCCAAGCAATCCGAACTCCTCAATAAAAATCAGGTTAAGACCAATATTTACTACCGCTCCAATAACCAGTCGTATGCTGCTAAATTTCTCCAGGCCTTCATTGAGGTAAAAGCCCCAAGAGGCATTACTTAGAAACACAAATACAATCGACCAAATATACAAGATCAATATGGGACTACTCTCGGTATAAGCCGATCCAAACAATAAGGGTACAAAATAGGGTGCAAAAATGGTGTACAAAATAGAAACGAGTACGGCAATTTTGATCAGTACATCGTATAATTGTTGCAATCGTTTTAGAAATAAAGCCCGATCTGTCTTACGCGTACTCACCAATGATGGAAATACAGATTGTGTGATCGCTACGGTAACAAAAATCCAAATACTGGTAAGCTTTACCGCCACACTATAGATACCAACCGCGCTCTCATTTAAAATCTCATTAATCATGACCTGATCAATCTTCATATAAAGCGCAGCAGCTACAGAGCCGATGACCAAGAACCAACTTTTTTTGAGCAATTGCTTGGCTACCGATAGTTTAAACCGCCACTTACCTAGCGATAATTTGTGAGTCGCATAGGCAATTAAATAGCCTATGGCTATAATACACCACTCTAGGGTAAGTACATAAGCAAAATAGATCAAAGGTGCCTTAGAAAGGATTAAAATGACCTTTAAAACACTAAGAATAGCTACTGCTATTATATTGACGATGACCGTGTGTTTGCTTTTAACTTTACTCTGGAAATAAAAATCTATGCCCTTGAAGCTCTGAAAAAATACAGATAGTCCAATAACTAGTACCACCGTACTAGAGAGTTCGGTATTATCTAAGACGCCCAAGGTCAAAATCATCGCGGCATACATGAAGATAAATCCCACGATTCTCAACCCTAGCGTCGTCCCTAATATTTCGTCTCGTTTATTTGTGTCTTTAACCAGCTCTCGTACCACGATTTGATCCAGACCCAAGGCGGCAAAAGCAGCAAATAAATACACAAAAGATTCGGCATAACTCAAGACTCCAAAAGACTTTGGACCTAAATATCTGGCCAGCCATATCCCAATAAAAAAAGCGTCTACAATACGCAGGCCTTTCTCTGCCAATAGCCATATGGTATTCGAAAAATACCGGCCAATACCTTGGTTAGAAAAAAGCGTTTTGGGACTTAACATAGGTTATTGCTTAAGATACCACTGATACAAGCGCCCAATTCCTTCTTCAAGAGCCACTTGATGCTTCCATCCCAAACTGTGTAATTTGGAAACATCAGTCAATTTTCTGAGGGTGCCGTCAGGTTTGTTGGTGTTAAAAACCAAATCGCCTTTAAAGCCAATTACTTTTGCAATGAGTTGCGCGAGTTCTTTGATAGAGATATCTTCTCCCGTACCAATATTGATGTGGGTATTTCTGATTTCTGTTTTGCCCTGAGCTACATCTGCAAAGTTTCGGTGTTCCATCAAGAACACACAAGCCTCGGCCATGTCTTTGCTCCATAAGAACTCTCTTCTTGGCGCCCCACTTCCCCAGATTTCGACTGCTTCTGCGCTTATTCCAAAATTGGATAGGTAGGTTTGCGCTTTCGCGAAAGCGTCTACCTTCAAATCTTCCATAACCGCTTGATGCTGTTGCTCAGATAATAGCTTGGCCAAGTGCATCTTGCGGATAAGTGCAGGTAAAACATGAGATTTTTCTAAGTCAAAATTGTCATTATACCCATACAGATTGGTAGGCATGACAGAGAGAAAGTTGGTTTGATATTGAATATTATAACTCTCACACATTTTGATCCCTGCAATTTTGGCAATGGCATAAGGTTCATTGGTATATTCGAGTGGGCCTGTAAGCAATTGATCTTCTGACATAGGTTGCGCCGCGTTCTTGGGATAGATACAGGTACTTCCCAAAAAGAGCAGCTTCTCTACACCGTGCAAATAACTCTGATGAATCACATTGTTTTGAATCATCAAATTCTCATAGATAAAATTGGCACGATAGGTATTATTGGCAACGATTCCTCCTACTTTGGCGGCAGCTAAGAATACGTATTGCGGCTTTTCCTGTTCGAAAAAGGTGGCAACAGCAGCGGTATCGGTTAGATCCAATTGGGCATGTGTTCTAAAGATAAGATTGGTATAGCCTCTTTCTTGAAGGGTTATGACTATAGCGCTTCCTACCAACCCCCTATGACCAGCTATGTAAATTTTTGCAGAGACCTCCATAGGATTATTCAAAGTAATTTAAGGTCGTATACCCACCTTCTCTTAAATAACTGTCTTTTTTCATGAGTTTGATATCGCTTTGCATCATATCATCGACAAGCATCTCAAGGCTGTGCTCAGGTTTCCAACCCAACTTTTCATAGGCTTTTGAAGCATCTCCGATGAGCAAATCGACCTCGGTGGGTCTAAAGTATTTTTTGTCTACTGCAACTACCTCCTGTCCTACTTTAACTTTATATTGCGGGTCATTGGCGGCAACTACTACGCCAACCTCATCAACCCCTTCACCTCTAAACTCTAAAGTAACCCCGATATGTTTAAATGCCATACGTACAAATTCGCGTACAGCTGTGGTTTTTCCTGTTGCGATAACCCAATCTTCTGGGGTCTCGGCTTGAAGGATCATCCACATCATTTTGACATAATCTTTGGCGTGACCCCAGTCGCGTTTAGCTTCGAGATTACCCAAATAAACTTTGTCTTGAAGACCAAGGCCTATTCTGGCGGTAGCTCTGGTTATTTTTCTGGTCACAAAAGTTTCTCCCCTAATTGGAGATTCGTGATTAAACAAAATACCGTTACAGGCAAAAATACCATAGGCTTCACGGTAATTGACCGTCGCCCAGTAGGCATACATTTTTGCCACGGCATAAGGGCTGCGCGGATAAAAGGGAGTTGTTTCGGTTTGAGGCACCTCTTGCACCTTGCCGTATAACTCTGACGTAGAAGCCTGATACAGACGAGTCTTGTCTTGTAAGCCTAAAGCTCGAATGGCTTCAAGCAATCTCAACGATCCGATGCCATCAACGTTGGCCACATATTCTGGCATTTCAAAAGATACCTGTACATGACTCATTGCTCCTAGATTATAAATTTCATCGGGCTGGACCTCTTGAATAATCCGAAGCAGATTGGTACTATCAGACAAATCGCCGTAATGCAGAAAAAACTGTTGGTTATCTACATGTGGATCCTGGTACAAATGGTCTATTCGATCGGTATTAAACAGAGATGATCTTCGCTTTATCCCGTGTACGATATATCCTTTTTTTAGTAAGAATTCGCTCAAATAAGCTCCGTCTTGCCCAGTGACTCCAGTAATAAGGGCTACTTTCTTTCCCATAATTGTATTTTGAATAGTCTAGCACGTCAAAGCGCGCCCAACGCATATTAGTCTAACAGTTGCATTTGGGCTACTTCTCTTCTCATTGTGATGTAGAAATAGCGTAAGGCAGCAAAGAAAAGAAATAGGAAAACCAATACTGCCGGATATATAATTTCTTTTTTGTCTTTGAGTTTTCGCTCTTCGGCTGTTTGAATATCACTAACGATGACTGCAGCATCGGTATAGGTGATTAAATTATTTTTTAACTCTTCCGTTTCGGTGATAAGATCATTTTTAAAGGTCAGGGTACCATTGACATTTAAATCATTTTGATTGTTAAAATAGGTCAAACTGCTAATGCTGCGATTAGCCAGATCGGCATTTTTGGAATAATTCTCTATCAACATGTCAATTTGTTCAACCGTTTTTTCATTTTTAGCGATGCGATCTTTGAGATTTTTAACTGTCTCATCACGCAAGGTTTTAACAAAAGGTTGATCGTTGATATAATCCATCAAGGCTTCTATACTAGCCAATTTGTCTTCCCCGCTAAGGGTAATTTCCATTTTGTGGTACTTGTAGTTGGTATAAAAGCGATCGGTGGCAAATAATTCGGTGTCGTCATCAACACTCAACTCGTCTATGATTGTACCCAAGGTGCGTTCAGAAACCTCCATATCTTCCATGAGTCCCACTACGTCTATTACAGGTTGTATGGTGATATCGCCTATTCCTGGATTGGCAGGATTTAAGCCAACTCTTTCAATAAAGGCTAAATCATTTTCGCCCAAATTGTCATTAAACTGGTCTATGGCATTATACACATAGGGTTGACTATCAAAATTGGTTTGAATGACCAGAGTTGAGGTATAATAGGGTTTCCCTTTGGTGAAATAGCCCAATGCACCACCTAAGACAATTAAAAGGAGTAGCACCCACCAAAATTTCACAATAAAATCAAAAGCCTTAAAGCACAAGGCCAAAAATTTGTAGAAACCGCGCTTAAACAGATCGAAAATATCCGTAAGATCCATCTCGTCTGCCGCAGCAGGAGGCTGTTGTGTATTCATGCTTGGTTAGTTGTTTGTCGTATTATGAACTAAAAATTTGCTTTAATATTTTCTCGGTAATCAAATATGTTGGTTTGACACCTGTAGTACCCAATCCTCCAGAGGCTAAAGTACTCCCAGTTTCAAGCGGATTATCTGAAGCGTAGTAAGCATATCTCACCTTTACATCTTCCTGTATGCTCCCGCGCAATTTGGACGAGGCTTGTATCGCCTTTTGGTAATGGGCTCCCTCCATTTCCAGACCTATGACATTCCAGGTGCTCTCGTGAAAGAACTTGAGAATATCTCGGTTTTGTAAGGAGGTTCCAAGTACAGAGACCATCGCTCCTTGAAACACCTTCAATCCTTGACCTTCAAAATCAGATTTCTTGAGTTCATTATCGAAGGGGTAATTGTCTGCGGTACCTTCAAAGAGGTGAGCCGAAGGAATCATAATATCTCCCTTCCCCCCTTCGAGTATCCCTGCTTTTCCCATAATCGACACCGAATCTACATCAAGATAGGTACGCTCATTCTCCTGTTCATAAGGTTTAAGCAGCTCTTCCATGGTTTCATAAGCCTGCTCCCCAAAGGCATAGTCCATCACTAAGATGACAGGAACCGCTTCGGGTTGCGTGGGGGTATCACAAAAATCATTGTCGGCAACCTTGAGTTTACACATATCAAATATCTGTACGTCGATATTGGTACCACTTTCGTCGGGCAGAAAGGTCATTCCATTTTTGAGGGCTGTTTTCTCCACCTTGGCACGAAGGGCCGTAGACTCACTTTTACTAAGTTGCTCGTATATTTCGAGCTTTGTTTTCTTTTTTAATTCTGTCTTTAATGCCAATGGGGCGTAAAGGGTATTCATTACCGAGTGCATATTGGCACTAATAATGTGAATAGGACGATGCAATAATCCCAGCTCTTTTAGCGCTTTTTTGATGTGGGATGCCCAGACCTCTCCATGGATATGATGTCCTAACCGCTCTCGCAAGACAGGACTAAAAGTAACGACCCGCTTCTGATCTTTTACCGATTCGGCAATCGCTAGCTTCCCTAACCAATAGATAATTTGAAGAAAACGCTTGTTGTTATTTGCGGTATTAAATAGCGGGGCAATGGCCCTTACCTCTTCAAAGGTACGTCCCAGAATATTTGCAGTGTGAGTGATGGCAATCTCGCGCTCTTTTTGATCCAAATCGTCCTCAGAAAGTACTGCCTTTTCCAGTTTTTCCCAATCGCGTACCACACTGCCTTCTTCGTTTATCACAACTCGGTGCATAATTTTGTGTGATTCGATAAACAAAAAGGTGAGATGGGTTAGAATATCGTAGATTTCAGAGCGACCTCTGGTGATTTCAATATTCATTTGCTCATCATCAATACGATAACAGTTGCGTCTTCTTTTAGGCGGCACTATAGGTTTAAAATGACTGTTTTTATACCCCTCATCACTGGTGAGATTGATAAAACGACATTCTTCTATACCTTCAGGAAGTCTATCAATAACGTATAACAAGCCATTGAGTTCTACCTTTTCTTCGGCTATAGTTCCGTAAATTTCAGGTCTTAAAATAAGCAGTGCTTCCCGCAGTGTTTCACCAGAAACACCCATAGGTTTGTAGAATCCTCTGTTGAAGAGGTGGCGCATGGTAATATACATGCGCTCTATAGCGCTGCTGCTCTCTTGTGCACGTGTGCGCCCTTGTTTTTTTAATATACTCATATTAAAGGGCAAAGATACTCAAATAATCGGTAATTGATCGGCGATCTTGCGGTCGTTTGCCAATCGGGGTATTTTGTTTTGTCCACCTAGCTTTCCTTGAGATTTCATATAGGTGTTAAAACCATTTTCTTGCACCAAGGATATTTTTAAAGGCTGTAGCACCTTACCCTGTATCAGGTCGTAGTAATAACTGTTTTGGGCTTGTAATGCCTGGTCTAACGCTTTCGCGAAAGCGTCCATATCTACCAACGATGGGTCAGTTTCCATTTCTATAAACCACTCGTGATAAGGCAAGCCCTGCACAGGGTTGGTTTGAGGAGCAACAGTAAATTCACTCACTCTTATCGCTTGCGCTTGAACCGCTTCTTGCATGGCCTGTTCTACTTCTTTACCAATAACGTGCTCACCAAAAGCCGAAATAAAGTGCTTGATGCGCCCCGAGACTACAACGCGATACGGAGAGGTACTGGTAAACTGAATCGTATCTCCAACATTATACCCCCACAATCCAGCCGTCGTAGAAATAATCATAACATAATTTACTCCACAGACAACCTGACCAATGGTAAGACGCTGCGGCTGCTCATCATAAAAGCTATCGGCTTGGATAAACTCATAAAAAATACCGCTGTCTAGTTGTAGCAACATGCCTTTTTCATGTTGTAGGTCTTGAAAAGCAAAAAAACCTTCACTAGCAGGGTAGAGTTCTATACTGTCTACAGGCCTACCTATCAAGTGTTCAAATTTTGCTCGATAAGGCTGGTAATTCACACCACCGTAAATAAAGAGATTAAAATTGGGAAAGAGTTCTCCAATCTTTTTTCCGCTTTTGGCTTGAAGACGTTCAAAATACATTTGTACCCAAGAAGGGATGCCACTAATGATGGTCATATCTTGATGTAAGGTCTCCTCGACAATAGCATCAACTTTTGTTTCCCAGTCTTCAATACAGTTGGTCTCCCAACTTGGCAAGCGGTTGCGTTGCAGATAATTTGGAACATAATGTGCCACAATGCCCGATAAACGACCTATTTTGATACCGTTTTTTTCAGTCATTTCTGGGCTGCCTTGTAAAAAGATCATCTTTCCGTCAACAAATTGGGCCCGACCCGTTTCTGCGATATAACACAAAATAGCATTGCGTGCGGCCTCGGTATGTGTGGGCATACTCTCTTTGGTAAGTGGGATGTATTTGGCTCCAGAGGTAGTACCCGAGGTCTTGGCAAAATACAAAGGCTTCCCTGGCCATAAAACATCGGCTTCGCCTGCCACTACGCGATCTACATAAGGTTTTAGCCCCTCATAATCGCGTACGGGGACATATTTGACAAAATCGTCATGACAGGCGATATCATCAAAACTATGATCTTCTCCAAAAGCAGTGTACTGCGCCTTTTCAATCAAATCCTGAAATACTTTCTCTTGAATTACAATAGGATTATCTGCCCATCGGTTAATCTTTTTCCGAATGATTTTAGCAAATAGCTTAGCGGCAAAGGACTTTAAAGACATCTTTAGTTAAAATCTATAAAATTACTCGGATCAATAGGATATCCATTACTCCATAATTCAAAATGCAAATGAGGTCCTGTAGAGAGCTCTCCCGTATTGCCCACCGTAGCGATAACCTCTCCTGCTTTGACCAGGTCACCCTGCTCCTTATTTAAAGAGGCGTTGTGTTTATACACCGTGATCATATTTTGTGGATGCTCAATAATAATTACATGGCCTGTCTCTGCTGTCCACTCTGCAAAGATAACCGTACCATCGGCCGCGGCCTTTACAGGGGCATCCTTTTCTGTGACGATGTCTACAGCATAATGTCTACTATCTACGTTGTATGGGTCAGAAATACTTCCCTGAACGGGCGGATAAAGTGCTATATCGGCGGTAGACCCTGCTGTCTCAAAAACATTGTACTTGTCTTCTTTTTCTACCAGCGCTCTTAACACAGAATCTTGCTTGGATGGGGCCAAATCTAACTCTGTGGGACGCTCAGACTGATCCAAAACCGTATCACGACTAAAATTCTCTGGAGTGATATCTCCAGACAAAACCTCCTGTATTTTTTGATAATACTGATTTCTTACAACAAGTGCTCTCTCCAAAGAATCTGTTTTTATCAACAGCCGTCTTGCATCCTGTTTTAATTGGGTACTCGAATATCCAGGGATATATTCTCTAAGCGGTGTTAAGGCAATTAATAGAGTCGTAAGCGATATAAGCACAATGGCCGAAAGACCAACAAGAATAAATACGTTAAGACGTGTCAATTTGAACGAAACGCGTTCTTCAAAGGTATCTTCGTTGAGTATCACGAGACGATACTTGTGGAGGAGTTTCTTGGCTATCGCCTTTTTTTCGCGTTTTTTTTGGGCCATATTGCTGCAAATATACTAGGTAATATGCTAAAGTTCTCTCATTAACGTGTCTACAATCTATTTCTTATTATCTTTGTAAGACTAAATTGAAAGACATGAATTTTTTAGGAATTTTTTTAGGAATGATTGGCCCTTGGCAAATAGGATTGATCGTAGTTGTAATTTTACTTCTTTTTGGAGGTAAAAAAATACCAGAAATGATGCGCGGGCTTGGTGGTGGAATTAAAGAATTTAAAAAGGCGTCCAAAGAAGACGAACCCAATAAGATAGAGGATTAAGTCACTCTCAATCCAGCATAAAAAAAGCCTCGATATGTGATATCGAGGCTTTTTTTATTTTGAGCTATTATTAATTAGGGTCACTAATTTTGGCAGTTTTTAAAATAGCATCCAACTCTAGCATATTATCGCGCTTATCCAAAGATGGCGAATGGATAAATCCTTCTAATACGAGATATCTATTGCGCTTTTCATCCTTAACTGCATAATTGACAAAAGGACCTCCCATACTCTGTTTGTCAACTTCCCATAATCCTCTCGTTTCCCAAGTAGGTAGTCCGTCCAGGGTTGTCTTTTGTAAATAAGGCGAAAAGTCGGTCTGGGTGATAAACTTACCTCCATCTACAGGAATTTTTCGAGATCCCACAGAGTCGCGCATACGCACAATTCGCGCAATGGTATTGGTGTCTTTATCGATAGCATACAAGGGTACTTCATATACCATTATATTCATTTCTCCAATCTTCAGATCTTTGGTCATCCAAAAGAAATCTTCGGCTTGTGCAGCGTATCTATAGGCAGTTGGAAATTTTAGACTCACTCCCATCACCTTTTCCAAAGAGTCGGTCCGTTGTAGGTTTTTACTAATTTGACGTTGACGTTCGTTGAGCTCCTGGGCCTTGAGCGTAGCCACGATTTGAGCTTCATTCTCACTGAGGGTTTTGGCTATGGTTGCATCGTCTGGGCCACTTACAATGACTACGGTTTGCGGAATGGCATAAACATTTTTTTTGATGGCTATCCCTGTAGTATCGGCTGGTCGTACTTCGAGAACCAAACGCTTTTCTTTTTGAAAACCGGTAAAGGTTTGCTCGCTTAGTTGTTTAATCGAAAACAAAGGCTCGTCTGTAGGAAGACCTAAGGTTGGAGAAGCAAGAACCGCACGCAGGCTGTCACCCACTTGTCCTTTCCATTGATCGCTCTCCATAACAACATTAATCGTATTGATGCGACCGTTTGAAAAAGTAGTTACTTTTCGTTTTTCGGATGTTGTATTTTTCTTTTCTCCACATGAGAACAACAGTAAAGCTGCGAGGAGTGTACTGAGTAAAATTTTGATTTTCATATCGTGTAAATTTTCCTGAGTTATCACTTATTTTGAAACCACCAGTTTCATTCCTGGCTTTAATTTACTACTGCTAATATCGTTCCAAACTTTGATATTGTCAACAGAGACACCAGGAAATTTGCGAGCAATTTTCCAAAGACTGTCACCTTGTCTAACCGTATATAAACGCTTTCCCTTATCTGAAGATTTTTTAGTGGTATTGTTGGAAGCGGCCGCCACTGGTCGTCTTGGGTAAATCGTAAGACGCTGGCCTATCTTGAGATTGTTAGAGCGCAGGCCATTCCATTTTTTTATTTGACTCACCCTCACCCCGTATTTATTGGCAATTTTCCCTAAATAATCTCCGCTTCTCACGCGGTATCTCACCCTGCTTTCTGCATTAAAAAATTGTGGTAAAGGCTTTTCTCTCTTGTCCAATTCTGCTTTCGCGAAAGCATAGATAGCCGCTTCATTATTGACAAATTTGCCGCTAACCTCGGTTGGTAAGCGCAAATAGTATTTTTTGTCTTTAACAACAGGGATAATATCAAGTTTGTAGGAAGGGTTTAAAAATTGCACTTGCTCCATTGGCACACCAGTAACTTCTGAAACCTGGTCTAAAGTGATCATTTGCCGTATCTCAATGGTATCTGTTGCTAGATAATTAACCGGCGGTTTTTCAGGTTGATAGCCGTGAGCATCAGCATATTCGAATAAATACATAGTGGCGAGAAAGGCCGGAACATAACCCGCAGTCTCCCGAGGTAGATTTCTTCTGATATTCCAGTAATTCTGATACCCCCCCGATCGTCTTATCGCCTTAGATACATTACCCGGTCCCGAATTATAAGATGCCAATGCCAGATCCCAATCTCCAAACATAGCGTACAATTTGGCGAGGTATTGACACGCTGCTTCGGTGGCTTTGATCGGGTCCATACGTTCATCTACATAAGAGTTCACATCCAGACCGTACATTTTGCCTGTGGCAAACATAAATTGCCACAAACCAGTCGCTCCTACCCTTGATTTGGCTCGAGGTCTTAAGGCAGACTCTACGATGGCTAGGTACTTCATCTCTAGGGGGATGTCGTATTTGTCTAAGGTTTCTTCAAACATCGGAAAATAGAATGCGCTTACCGCCATAAGGCGTTCCATCGTTGGTTTATGTCTTTTGAGATATTGTCTAATCACTCGTTCTAAAGAAGGGTTATAGGCAACATCAAAGGGTGTTTTGGCATCTATGAGCGCCAAGCGTTTTTTGAGCGTATCTGTGGGAAGGTCTACGATGACTTCTTCCTTATAGTCGAGCTCATGAACCATTTTATTGATAGAATCAAATAAATCATAGCGTGCAAGTTCTCTTCTCCATAGACTGTCGAGTCGCTCTGCCAGTGGGTCATCATGTAATCTAAATTGAACAGAATCTTTGGTAGTGGTCAACACAAGAGTTTGTTCTTGTTCATTGACAAACTGGGTTGTAATCAGAGAATCTACTACGGTAATTGTATCTCTTTTTAGCACATTTTGAACTGGATGCTCACTTTGATAGGTGTCACCATTTAAGGTATCTTGAGCTAGAATACCCGATATACTGCTAGAAAGCAAAAGCAATATATGAAGGCTAAGAAAAGAAAGAAAAAATTGATATGAACGCATACTTCTTGAAACGATTGGATCTTCTTTATCGTATACTACTACAAACTCGGTTTACTACTGCTGCAACTAAGAAATCCCACTTAAAACCGTAAGATAATCAAAATAAAGCCGCTTTTTTACAACAGCGACTTTCTTGCCGTATTAATATAGGCTACCGCCGTTCTAACACAGGGTATGACCACTTAAAATAAGTATCACTAACGACTACTTACTAATCTATGGCAGCAATACCCGGCAATGTCTTTCCTTCTAACATTTCTAACATTGCCCCTCCTCCAGTAGATACATAGCTCACCTTATCGTCAAAGCCAAATTGCTTTACCGCGGCTACACTGTCACCGCCTCCTACAAGAGAAAAAGCCCCATTGTGAGTAGCATTGGCAATGCTATTGCCCAGCGCGATTGTGGCAGTAGCAAATGGAGTCATTTCAAAAACACCTAAAGGACCGTTCCATAAAATGGTCTTGGCATTATTGACCACAGCATCAAATTTTTGTATCGATTGTGGTCCTGCATCGAGCCCTTGCCATCCATCTGGAATATTGTTGATGTCAACGGTTTGTGTTTGGGCCGTGGCAGAAAAATCATTGGCTGCGAGCACGTCTACGGGCAAATGAATTTGTACCCCTTTGGCCTCTGCGGCTCGTAGTATCTCAAGGGCCAAATCTTGTTTGTCATCTTCACAGATACTGCTACCCACATTTCCGCCTTGAGCCTTGATAAAGGTATAAGCCATACCGCCACCAATAATCATTTCGTCAACCTTATCTAGAATGTTTTCGATTACAGTAATCTTTGAAGAGACTTTAGCGCCGCCCAAAATAGCTAAAACGGGTTTTTCGCTTTGATTCAATACACGGTCAAGACTTTCAATTTCTTTGGCCAGTAAATAGCCAAAACATTTATTATTTGGGAAGTATTGTGCAATAATTGATGTGGAGGCATGAGCCCTATGCGCAGTTCCAAAGGCATCATTGACATAGACATCTCCTAGCGCCGATAAAGCTTTCGCGAAAGCGGGATCACCAGCTTTCTCCTCATCGTGATATCTCAGATTTTCGAGCAATAAAATTTTACCCATTTCTAGATTATCGGCCGCTTCTTGTGTCTCTGGACCGATGCAATTGGGTAAAAAATTGACCTCGACACCAATGACCTCTGATACCGTCTTACAAATTTGCTGAAGCGAAAATTGGGCCTCTTGATTTTTGGGACGGCCAAGGTGTGACATAAGAATAGCTGCACCCCCATCTTCTAAAACTTTGAGTATCGTAGGTCTAGCAGCTTCTATACGGGTGATGTCGGTTACATTTCCGTCTTGGTCTAGAGGTACATTAAAATCTACGCGTATAAGCGCCTTTTTACCTTCAAAATTTATCGCATCTACAGTAATCATATCAATGGGTTTTACCAGCAAATATAGCCGATAGCCTATATATAACCGAGTCAAAAAGAATTATATTTGACCCGATGCTTTTTAAAGACGTTATAGGACAAGAATTCATTAAAAAACACCTCACCGCAAGTGTAGACGCAGGAAGAATTGCTCACGCCCAGCTATTTGTGGGTGAGGCTGGATCGGGAACGCTACCCATGGCCATTGCCTATGCACAATACATTCTGTGTCAAAATAAAGAAGGTGAAAATACACAAGGTAATGCGCATTGCAATATCAAGTTTGATCACTTGGCTCACCCTGATCTGCATTTTGCCTATCCTGTTACTACAACAACCACTATCAAATCACACCCAGTCTCAAGTTATTTTGCTACAGAATGGCGAGAATTTGTCCAAAAAAATCCATATGCCAATCTCTTTGAATGGTTACAATACCTTGGCGTTGAGAAAAAGCAGGGACAAATAGGTGTTGATGAAGCTCAAGACATCAATAAAGCCCTTGCGCTAAAGGCATATGAAGGCGGTTATAAGGTCATGATTATTTGGATGGCCGATAAAATTAATACTGCCGCTGCCAACAAATTGCTCAAATTAATTGAAGAACCCCCTGCACAAACCTTATTCTTGCTTATAGCCAGTAATGAAGATAACATTATTGACACGATCAAATCAAGGTGTCAGATACTGCATTTTCCAAAATTGAGCGAAGCCCAAATTGCCAAAGCTTTAATTGAGAAGCACGACTGTGAAAAGGCTTTGGCGCATACCCTAGCCCATCAATCACAAGGTGATTACAATCGCGCAATGCACTTGTTAAAACACGATGGAGACGACCTCTTGTTTGAAGAGTGGTTTGTGACCTGGGTGCGCACAGCATTTAAGGCAAAAGGACGAAAAGAATCCATTTTAGAATTGGTAAGTTGGAGTGAGACTATTGCCAAAACCGGACGAGAAACTCAAAAGAAATTTTTAGAGTATTGTGTTCGATTTTTTAGACAAGCATTGCTATTGCATTACGGTGTAAATGACCTGGTCTATTTTGAGCCCGAGACCAAATTTTCATTAGAAAAATTTGCTCCATTTGTACATGAAAATAATATTACAGCCATCGTAAAAGAACTCGAAGATGCCAGTTACCACATTGAGCGTAACGGTAATGCGAAAATTATCCTAACCGATTTGTCTATAAAACTAACACGATTATTACATCGTAAAAGCAACGTTATCAGTTAATTGCGTATTTATTAGATACATCTAATGTGATTTTAAGCAACTCCTAAACGTAAATAGATCCTATGATCGATCATATTCCTAAGCTTTTTGGTCTTGTTTTTTTGCTACTTACCTTTGGCTATTCGGCTTTCGAAAAACTCTTAGATTTTAAAGGTCAGACCCACTGGCTTAAGGCTCACTTTAGCCATCAATTTTCTACAAGATTTGTACAGATAGCATTGGCAATTTTGATTATCCTTGATCTGCTTGTTAGCGCTTTATCCATTTTAGGAATCGTCCAACTATGGTGCTGTAACAATCGATATTTTGGCATGATTGCATCGGTATGGGCGGGGGTGACCATTCTGTGTTTGCTCCTGGGCCAACGTGTGGCCAAAGACTATCAGGGCGCAGCCAATCTCACCGTCTATTTTGGGGTGATATTAATCATTATATGGCTATTTGCCACTTAATAAAAAAGGAGGCCACTTTAAAAAAGCGCCTCCTTGTATTGGGATATCCTTGAGTATTACTCTTTTGTCTCTTGAGTGGTATTTGAAGTATTTAATACCTCCAGAATAGCATCTGTCAAATCTTTATCATCGGCCCCATACATTACACTTCCAGCATCGTTTGCCCCATAGATATAGGTGTAGCCGTTATTTTTACCGTATTCTTTGACCCTATCTTTTACTTTGGTAATAAGACTATCAATTACACGCTGACTTTCTACTTGAATCGCTCCCATTCTACTTTGTTGTTCGCGCTGTAATTGCTGATTTTCTAAAGCGAGTTCATTATAGCGTTCTTCTTGTTTTTTACGCGACATCGAGGCAGCATTAGATTGAAATTGCTGTCCTTTAATCTCGAAGGCATCAATTTTTAATTGCAATTCTTTCATCACCTCGTCGCTCTCCTTAGTGAAACGCTCTTTGGCAGCTTTCATCTCTTCAAATTCGGTAATGAGTTTTTCGGTATCAACAAATCCAGTCTTGTCAGACTGACAAGAAAAACTAATAAAGGCCAAAAAGACCCAAATGGCTATTTTTTTCATGATTAAAATTTTGAAAGGCAAAAATAATTAAGTGGCGCTAGTTCTTATCTATTTGATGCTATTAATGTGATATAAGTTTAATCTATAGTCATTAATTTTAATATAATCACTAACTATAAAATATGGCACTCTTGAAAGATTTGTGGCGAAAGATTAAGAAAAATAGACTCCTGATGCATAACTGCGATCTAAAACGCGCTTAAATCGCCTAAAAATGAGTTTTTTTATGACTTATGCTTGATAATGTAAATTTTTGACGAGTAAGCTCCTGTTTTTTTGGCTTTTTGATTAGATCGCCATGCGGTAATAAATGCAGGCCAGTAACGCATGCGACCATTTTTATACTTTTCAGAAAGTAAACTCACATAATAAGCATCAAATTGCATAGGTCGCGTGTCCTCAAGCTCTAAATGATGTTGTTCACAATACCAACGAATCGCTTTTTCAGAAAAGTGATGTAAATGTCTTGGCACATCATAACCAGCCCAAAAGCTACCGTAGTGTTGCGCGTCAAACGATTCAAAATTTGGGACAGCTACAAAAAGAGTACCCTTTAGATCTAGGTGCGCTTTAAGCCATTCCATTTGCGTAGGCACATCATGCACATGTTCTAAAACATGCCACATAGTGATCACATCAAATGTTGAATTAACTTCCTCTTGATTCTCGAGTAATTGAAGTCCTTTATTGGAGGCCAATTTACGCGCATCCGTATTGGGCTCTACACCTACTGTCTCCCAACCTTTGGCTTTACAAAATTCTAAGAAATCTCCAGTGCCAGCACCAATGTCTAAAAGCTTCCCTTTATTTGGACTAAAGGATTTTATCAATTTTTGCTTTCGCGAAAGCGTAATCTGCTTTACCCCATAATAGAGCATTTCAAACAATGACCGTTTGGAATCGGTATGCGAAATATAATCTTCACTCTCATAATATGCCGAAATTTTATCTGGAGCTGGAACTGGGGTCGTTTTATACATATGACGTTGCTCGTCATAAACAAGCTCAAAATGTTTACCAGAAACGGCGTGGTCTATAACAGAAAATGAAGGTTTCATAACGATTGTTTCACGTGAAACATATAAAATTATCGTCCCATATAGACAAGCATGACACTTATATCTGAGGGTGAAACACCACTTACTCTAGACGCTTGAGATATTGTGCGCGGTCTAATTTTGGAAAGTTTTTCGCAAGCTTCGTAGGAAAGTGACTTGAGCTTGGTGTAATCAAAATTATCAGGAATTTTAATATTTTCTAATCTACTTAGCTTATCTGCGTTTAGTTTTTCCTTTGCGATATAACCCGCATATTTCACTTTTATTTCGGCTTGTTCTAATACATCTTTCTCTAATTGATGCTCATCAATATAGGCAGCCACTTTTTTAAAGGTTTTAATATCCTCCAAATTAATTTGAGGTCTTGAAAAAACCTTGAACATTTTATCAGATTGTTTCATGGGAGAAGAGCCACGCTCTTCCAAAATGCCATTAACCTCTTCAGGTAAGATACTCGTATCTTCAAAGAATTGCACCAAAGCCTCGGCTTGTTCGTATTTCTTCTCCATGGTTTTGAGTCGCTGCTCACTTGCCAAACCAATAGCATGTGACTTGGGAGTCAAACGTTCGTCGGCATTATCTTGACGTAACAAAGTGCGATACTCTGCACGAGAGGTAAACATACGGTAAGGTTCTTCTGTACCTTTAGTAATCAAATCATCAATAAGAACACCAATATATGCCTCGTCGCGTTGCAACATAAATGGATCCTTTTCGTGCACCTTTAAGTGAGCATTGATGCCGGCCATCAACCCTTGTGAAGCAGCTTCTTCATAGCCCGTTGTTCCGTTTATTTGCCCGGCAAAGTACAAGCCATGCACTAATTTTGTTTCTAAGGTATGCATGAGCTGGGTAGGCGGAAAGTAGTCATACTCTATCGCATAGCCAGGTCTAAAAAATTTGACATTTTCAAACCCTGCTACAGAGCGTAAGGCATTAAATTGAACGTCTTCTGGTAAGGAGGTTGAAAATCCATTAACATAAATCTCACAGGTATCCCATCCTTCTGGCTCAATAAATAATTGATGACGATCCTTATCTGCAAAACGGTTGATCTTATCTTCTATAGACGGACAATACCTCGGTCCTATAGATTGAATTCTTCCGTTAAACATAGGAGAGCGATCAAATCCTTCCCTAAGCAAATCATGTACCTCTGGAGAGGTATAACTCATATGACAAGGCCGTTGTTTTGTAAGCGGTTTGGTTATGTCGAGATAGCTAAATTTTTCAGGATGCTCATCGCCCGGCTGCAAAATCATTTTGGAAAAGTCCAAAGACCGACCATCAACTCTTGGCGGGGTCCCCGTCTTCATACGTCCTACTTCAAAACCTAAATCACTGAGTTGTTCTGTAATCCCAGTAGCCGCTCTTTCACCAGAACGTCCGCCACCAAAGTTTTTATCTCCTATATGAATCAATCCATTTAAAAAAGTGCCATTAGTAAGTACTACAGCGCGCCCCTTTATCTCAATCCCTAATGAGGTACGCACACCCACTACTCGATCACCTTCTACCAAAAGACCATTAACCATTTCTTGATAAAAATCAAGATTAGGTGTATGCTCCAAACGCAAGCGCCAATCTTCGGCAAAGCGCATCCTATCACTTTGCACTCTCGGAGACCACATTGCAGGCCCTTTCGATTTGTTCAACATTTTAAACTGAATGGCGGTGTTGTCAGATACAATACCACTATATCCACCTAGAGCATCAATTTCGCGTACAATTTGGCCCTTGGCAATACCCCCCATAGCCGGATTACATGACATCTGGGCTATAGTTTGCAAATTCATGGTCACCAAAA
>CAZJWI010000011.1:0-10935 GCA_964549485.1 uncultured Flavobacteriaceae bacterium | reverse complement strand
GGGACAGGATGTAACTAGAGCTGTTATTACTGTGCCTGCCTATTTTAACGATAGTCAGCGTCAAGCTACAAAAGAAGCAGGAGAAATTGCTGGATTAAAAGTAGAACGTATTATCAATGAGCCTACAGCGGCTGCATTGGCATACGGATTAGATAAAAAAGATACCGATCAGAAGATCGTAGTATTTGATTTTGGTGGAGGAACACATGATGTATCTATCCTAGAATTAGGAGACGGTGTATTTGAAGTGTTGGCTACCGATGGAGATACGCACTTAGGAGGTGATGATGTTGATCAAAAAATCATCAACTGGTTGGCCGATGAATTTATGGCCGATGAAGATATGGACCTTCGTAAGGATCCTATGGCGTTGCAACGTTTAAAGGAAGCTGCAGAGAAGGCAAAAATCGAATTGTCATCTTCGACTCAAACCGAAATCAATTTGCCATATGTGACAGCTACAGCTAGCGGTCCTAAGCACTTAGTACGCAGTCTTAGTCGTGCCAAGTTTGAGCAATTGATCGATGATTTGGTAAAACGTACCATCGCTCCATGTGAGGCGGCCTTAAAATCGGCTGGATTGAGTACTGGAGATATAGACGAAATCATCTTAGTAGGAGGTTCAACTCGTATCCCTGCTGTACAGGAAGCTGTTGAGAAGTTTTTTGGGAAAGCCCCATCAAAAGGAGTAAATCCTGATGAGGTTGTTGCGATTGGAGCAGCGATCCAAGGAGGTGTACTTACTGGAGATGTAAAAGATGTATTATTATTGGACGTAACTCCACTTTCTTTAGGTATTGAAACTATGGGAGGTGTATTTACCAAGTTGATTGAGGCCAATACGACTATCCCTACCAAGAAGTCACAAGTGTTCTCTACAGCCGCCGATAATCAGCCAAGTGTTGAAATCCATGTTTTACAAGGTGAGCGCCCAATGGCAAATGACAATAAGACAATAGGTCGTTTTCACTTAGACGGTATTCCACCAGCACAAAGAGGAACACCTCAGATCGAAGTTACCTTTGATATTGATGCCAATGGTATTATCAAAGTAAGCGCGACAGATAAAGCGACTAATAAATCTCAGGATATTCGTATTGAAGCTTCTTCAGGATTAACCGAAGAAGAAATCCAAAAGATGAAAGCGGAAGCCGAAGCTAATGCTGATGCAGACGCTAAAGCGAAAGAGGTTGCAGATAAGGTAAATGAGGCCGACGCTATGATTTTCCAAACAGAAAAGCAATTGTCAGAATTTGGTGATAAATTGTCTGATGACAAGAAAAAGCCAATCGAAGATGCCTTAGCCGAATTAAAAGCAGCTTATGAAACAAAATCTGTAGATGCGATTACGCCAGCTCTTGAGAAGATCAATGAAGCTTGGAAAGTAGCTTCAGAAGAGATGTATAAAGCTCAAGCCGAGGCACAAGGAGCAGCTCAGCCTGGTCCTGATGCTCAGTCTGGTGACAATGCCTCTCAAGGAGACACTTCAGCCGATGTAGAAGACGTAGATTTTGAAGAAGTGAAATAAGCGCTTTCTATAAATGACAACACTATGTCAGAGCCCCGCCGGTTGGCGGGGCTTTTTTTATGGTATTTACTGTGTTTGCAGTTTTTTTAGAAATGGGGTGTATACCTCATGCACTCCGTCAAATACTTCCACCCTTAATCGCTCCCCAAATAGTGCATTTCCTTTGAGTTGCTGCTCGGTTTTGCGTGCTTCTGTGATATATTCGTCTTGGTTGCCGTATAGATAAGTCACTTTGGTATCTTGAGCTAAGAAGTCAAAATCTTCAGGAGAGAGTTCTTGCGGGATGGCGCCAGAGTGGAGTAGAAGATAATCGCATTTTATTTTGCGGCTTGCAGCCCATCTCGTTACAATAGATACCCCTTGAGAATAGCCCATTAAGATGAGTCTAATCTTGCGGTTTTCCCATTTGGGCTTTTCAGCCTCCCAGACGGCATCGATATAGCGCATGACATTTTCTAAATCAAGCGAAGTAGTCTCTTTGGTAAGCCAAGATGCACCTACGTACTTAAATTTTTTATCCTGATAATATTTACTAGGCGCCTGTGGTACAATGATATAATTCAAATTAGGATCAAGTGTTTCAAAGTACCTTTTAAAATACTTAGAGAGATAGCCCATACCGTGAAAAGCCATCCATATGTTTTTAGTATGTGAAGTTAAATTACCTACGGTATCATAGGTGTTTTTATGCGTATAACTTACGGTAGTCATAAGTGTTGTGAGTTTGAGAAATGTGTGATTTTTAATGTAGGCCATTCTGATTGTAAAATGCCGTAGCAGGCCGTACTTCGTCTATAGCCGTTTTTTACGATGAGATTTTGACGCAATATACCTTCCAGAGTAGCACCCAGTTTTTCAACAGCTTTTCTAGATCTCAAATTACGCTCATCTATTCGAAAGGCTACTTTTTTCATTTTCATAGCCGTAAAGGCATAATCGAGCATTAGATATTTGATATGCGTGTTGATACCGCTTCCGCGAAAATCGTCTCCCAACCAAGTCCATCCAATGTGCAGGGTTTTGTGAAAAGTGTCAATATACCCAAAGCGCGTGCTTCCGGCATAAGCCTCTTTTGATTTATCGTATATGAGGTAAGGCCAGGCTGTACCTTGTTTGGCTTTGGCCAAAGCCTCATCAATATAGGTTTTTAATTTGTCTGGTGTCGAAATATCGGAAGGTCCATACTGGTGTAAATCTACCTGGGTAGATAAGGGCAGCAATAGCTCATAATGCGCTAGTTGTAGCGGTAGGAGCCTAACAAAATCGTTTTCTAGATCGGGATAATTCATAAAAAAGGATGTTTGTCAAAAGTACAAACATCCTTTTTTATGATGGTTATTATCAGGCTTAGATACCTAGGATTTTGGCATCTACTCTAAATACGGTTCTAATATCGATTTGATGGTCTTCGCTTATGACACGATCTGTGGTGGTTACAACGCGGAGGCTATAGCGCTCTTTTTTGATATAATCTTTGAGCTCTACATTTTCAGTTTCGATTTCGAGAGATCGCTGCCCGTTTTCAGGAATATCTGATGCCGAGGCAATAACTTGCTCGGGTAGACCGTCGGCTTTAATAAAAATGGTAATCTCATTGAGAAAATCGAAATCTCCAGAGGCTGGGGTTCTAAGATTGAGCGTGAGTGTCTTTAATTTAATACTCTCGATCAAATCCTTTCGAGTATCATTATTTTCAAATTCTGACTCAGATTGAGTGGTTACCTCGGGCGTTAAAACGTCAAATGGGACATCTAGAATGGCGCCAGATGCTATGGTGTATTGAGTGGTGTAGTCCAAATCAAATTTTGTGAGATCATCAATTTTGTCACAACTCAACAGTCCTGTGCTTAAAAGCAGTACATACACTATTTTTTTCATTGTTATAATGGGGTTTTGTTTTTTAAATTAACGAAATTTGAAAGCGTTTGGTTTAAAATATATGCACAAATTCTAATTTATGAACCTCAGTAAAGAAGAAATATTATCTCGATTGGCTCAAAGCTGTAAAAATACTTTAATGGAAACCCTTGACATCAAGTTTATCGATGTAGGACCAGAGTATTTGGTAGCTAGTATGCCAGTGTCCCCTAAAGTACATCAACCCGACGGGGTATTACACGGCGGTGCATCGGTTGCTCTGGCCGAAAGCGTTGGAAGTGCAGCGAGTTTTATGTTTTTGAGCGGGCAACAAACCAGTATACGAGGGATTGAAATATCGGCCAATCACCTCAAGAGTAAGAAAGAGGGAATGGTATATGCCAAAGCGACATTTATTCATAAAGGCCGTACCACACAGCTTTGGAATATAGATATTGTAGATGAAGATGAGAATTTGATTTCTAAAGTGAAATTAACGACCATCGCTTTACCCAAACGCTAATACACCATGACGATAAGCGAGTGTATTTTACAACAGCAATCACAAGACCTTCCTTTTGTGATTTACCGCAAACCTAATACCACTCAGGTATTGGGATTTACACAGTCCAATCGCAGCGCGCATCACCCAAATGACACCTCCGATGCGGGCTTTTTATTTGCTCCCTTTTCTGAAACGCATCCAACCCTGCTAATTCCAGGAACGCATCCCTTGACATTGGGAGTTGATTTGAGTCCTAGCCCTGAAGTGACTTTGGATACGCTGCAATCGGCTACTGAGCGCCAAAGGTATATCGATTTAGTCGATAAGGCGATCACTACTATCAAGGGTACTGAATTGCAAAAAATTGTGCTTTCGCGAAAGCAAGAGTTGCCACATCAAAAGAGCATAAGCCAATTGCTCCATGATTTATTGGCGGTGTATCCATCGGCATTTGTGTATTGTTGGTATCACCCAGAAACTGGATTGTGGATGGGAGCTACACCAGAGCGATTGCTGTCTCAAAAGTATCAAACCATTACTACGATGTCCCTTGCAGGTACCAAGCATTATGAGAATACCACAGCGGTTACCTGGGGTGCTAAAGAGCGAGAAGAACAACAACTCGTAACAAATTCGATCGTATCGCGATTAACCCCTTGGGTCGAGGCTTTAGAAGTGGGGGAGCTACATACCCACAGAGCTGGTAAATTACTACATCTGAAAACCGATATTAAAGCAACTTTACTAAAGGATGGAGCCTCAATTTCTGACATCATTACTGCGCTGCATCCCACACCAGCGGTTTGTGGCTTACCTAGAGAACAGGCAAAAGAGTTTATTTATCACAATGAAGGTTACGACCGAAAGTATTACACGGGATATCTCGGTGAATTTGGAGTACCTCAGGACCTTTCACGCGCCGGGCATCGTAAAAATGTTGAAAACCTGGCATACATGGCCAGGGGCAGACATAGTAATTTGTTTGTCAATTTGAGATGTATGGAGGTAAGTAAAACGACAGCCTCGGTATATGTTGGGGGAGGGATAACGGCAGCGAGTATAGCCAAGAATGAATGGATGGAGACCGTACATAAACTCGGTACCATGAGTCGGGTATTGGCCTAGAATGCAATTGTGGTTTTTGAGCAGTTAATTCTTCCTAAAAGCGTATTTTTACAATAATTCATGAAGCATTCCAAAATTCCAGTTGCTCAATCGATAGTGACCCTTTGTCTAAGCAAAGGTATAGATCAGGTTGTTATTTCTCCTGGCTCGCGCAATGCGCCACTTACCATAGAATTTGTAAAAAACGAGCACATCATGGCCTATAGTATTGTTGACGAACGTTGCGCCGCCTTTTTTGGTCTGGGTATTGCCCAACAAACCGGAAAGCCAGTAGCTCTGCTATGTACATCTGGCAGTGCTTTGCTCAACTATTACCCTGCGATAGCCGAGGCCTTTTACAGCGATATCCCTTTGTTGGTGATAAGTGCCGATAGACCTGTAGAACGTATCGATATTGGTGATGGACAAACGATTCGACAAAAGGGAGTCTTTGAGAATCACATTCTCTACTCTGCCAATTTGTATTCTGAGGTTGTTCCAGAAACTGTCATTACCGAAGCGCGCATTTTACGTAAGTTACAAGAGAGTAGAAGACATAATGAGCAAGAGATCAATAAAGCGCTTAATACCGCTATAGAACAAAGCGGTCCTGTTCATATTAATGTACCCTTTTATGAGCCTTTGTACGATATGACAGATACCCCAGCCGTGGCTCCCATAGCCATTGCACCTCGTGAATTGGATTTTGAGATTGCACCAGAGATTCTAAAGACCTATCAAAACAAATGGCAGCAAGCTAAAAAGAAAATGGTGGTGGTAGGGGTTTTGCCTCCAGATAGTGTGGAGACTGAATTTATAAAAGCCTTAGCCTTAGATCCAAGTGTTGTAGTATTTACAGAGACGACTTCCAATTTACACCATCCTAATTTTTTTACCAGAATTGATAATATTATTGGCCCTTTGGATAGCGATGGGTTTAAAGCCCTACAGCCAGAGCTTTTGCTCACCTTTGGTGGTATGGTGGTATCCAAAAAAATTAAGGCCTTTTTGCGGGCATACCAACCCGACGAGCATTGGCATGTCGATCCTAAAAAGGCTTATGATACCTACTTTTGTTTACACAAACACTTTGAGGTGCCCATCAATCTGTTTTTGTCAGAATTGCTAACACCAAATCCAGCGCCGGCTTCTGCGTATCAGAAGTATTGGCTTAGCATAGGAGCCAATCGCTATCAAAAACACCAAGAATACGTATCACAAATGCCGTGGTGTGATTTTAAGGCTTTTGATCAAATTTTAGAGAGTATACCCGATCACAGTATGTTACAATTGGGTAATAGTAGTGCCGTACGCTATGCACAACTTTTTGACCTTAATAAAACCCTAAAGGTTTATTGCAATAGAGGTACTAGTGGTATAGACGGCAGTACCAGTACCGCCATCGGTGCGGCCGTTGCTAGCGCGTTGCCCACAACTTTAATTACCGGAGAACTAAGCTTTTTCTACGATAGCAATGCTTTGTGGAATGCGTATATCCCTCCAAATTTTAAGATTATAGTGATCAATAATGGAGGTGGCGGCATCTTTAGAATACTTCCCAATCGTGATAAGGATACATCACATTTTGACACCTTTTTTGAAACTACACATACACTTACCGCAGCCCAGCTGTGTCAAATGTATAACTTGAAATACCTTTCGGCTCATAATGAAGCCGAATGTGCTGCTGCCAAGACAGCCTTGTACGCTAATGATGATCAGCCGGCTTTATTAGAAATTTTTACGCCTAGAAAAGTCAATGACGAGATTTTATTAAATTATTTCAATTTTATCAGGTAAAAATAATTCTAGAAGTTTTTAATTTTTGGTTATATTTAAGGATTAATATTCGTTGAACCAACAATTATCTAAGACTTATGAGTAAAAGAGACGATTTGATCGCTAAATATGCGGACGATTTAAAAAACAAATGTGGAATGAATCCTGATATGGATCTTCTTACAAAGGTAACCATAGGCTGCGGTCCATCGATCTATAATGCAGATGCTGCTACCGTTTCTGGTAGTGATCAGGGCGAACTCGCAACGGTGAAGAATAATTTCTTAATCAAGAAATTAGGTCTTAGTGATGGGCCTCAATTAGATACGGCTATAGACAGCTGTATGGAGACCTACGGAAAATCAAATCGAAACAAATATCGTGCAGTAGTTTACTATATGTTGACCAAGCACTTTAACAAGGAATCTGTTTATAAATAGATCAATAATTAACCAACCAAATGAAAAGCGCTCGAGTAGGAATACTCGGGCGTTTTTTTGTGAGCAAATCGAAGACAGCTATTAACAGAACTAGTTGTACTTTTGCAAAAATTAGAACATATTATGCTTGAAATAGGTCAATATCATACAATGCGAATAGACAGAGAGACCGAGCCTGGTTTATTTTTGTCAAATGAAGATGGAGATGATGTCTTATTACCTAATAAATACGTGCCCGCCTCTTATAAAATCTGGGACGAGCTGGAGGTCTTTGTCTATCTCGATCACGAAGAACGACCCGTGGCCACGACCCTTAAACCATTTATTGAATTAAATAGTTTTGGATATTTGAGATGCACCACCGTGGCAAAAATGGGTGCCTTCTTAGATTGGGGCTTAGAAAAAGAATTGTTTGTACCCTTTGCACAACAAGCTCGCCCTATGAAAGAGGGGAGTTGGTACATTGTCTATATGTATCTCGATAAGCAAACCAATAGATTGGCCGCTACCAGTAAGACGATGAAATATCTCAGCAATGATATAGTGTCTGTTAAAAAGTTTGATAAGGTTGATATTTTAATATCGCATATTACCGATAGGGGAGCAAATGCCATCGTAAACGGAAAGTACCGAGGATTAATCTACAAAGAAGATATTTTTGAAGACATTAGAACAGGAGATCGCCTTGAAGCTTGGGTAAAAAAAGTGCGACCAGACGGTAAAATCGATTTGGTATTACAGGAAGAGGGGTATCGTAGTATAGAACCTAATGCACAGTATATTTATGAAGAGCTTCAAGCCAATGACGGCTTTCTAGGGCTACATGATAAGAGTGCTCCAGAAGACATTCAATCCCAACTGGGCTTGAGTAAAAAAAGTTTTAAAAAGGCGATAGGTCACTTGTATAAGGATGGCAAGATCATCATTAAAGATGACGGTATCTATCTTACCGAATAGTTATAGGCTTTCGCTTTCGCCAAAAAAAGTCGAACGTCAATGTAAACGGAAACGTTAACAGGCTATACTGCGCTGATGTTCTAACCAGTGCAGTGCAGATTCAATACCAGTAAATACAGACGAGTTACACTTGTAGATTTGTTTTTCAAACGAAAACATCTGTTGGCCAAAGCTATCATAAGTAACTATGGCACTGAGGTATGTTTGCCCAGCTTTTCTCTCTTTTGCCAAGGTCACAAAATCGGTGGCCTTTACCGAATAACTATTGATGCGATTAGAAACAAAACCATAGCCACGATCTCCATTAGAATAGGTGTCTAGTAAGGAATAAATGGCCTTAAAGCAATCGTAGTCAATAACGCTACCTTCGTAGAATTCGGTCACTAAAAATGTATCAAAAACATAGACAGGCCCCGCTTTAAGCAGATGGGTATGTCTAATGGACGAACGTAAATTTGATTCTAGTATTCTCATTTTTATTTTAAAAGCGTGCAAAAATAGTTAATTTTAATATACTATGCGTGCATAATAAAAAAATACTGCTCACTAACGATTATTCATTGGGGTGAAAGGCATTAGCAAGCAGATTTTATGGTAGACTGCATCCAAGCAACAGCAGGTTCTAACTCATCAAAAAGGGTAATAGGAAATGGCCAGAATCTTCTTTCAAACTCGGCAGACATTTTGCCTACAGTAGTATAGTTGACTATGGCCACTTTTGGATTGTTTTTAAATAGGGTAGCTATTTTGTACAATTCGGTTGGAACTATAGAAAAAGGATGAATGCGATTACAGATCAATCCAAAATCACCGCTATGCCCAAAGTGATCTAGTATGACCTCTAGCAGTCCTTCACCTTGTTGGTATCCAATGGTTAATCCCTCTTTAATTTCGGCAACGACAAAAGTTTCAAACATAGTGATCGTACCTATGTCGATATGATAAATCGTATCAATCTTTTCTCTGGTATTTATTCCCTCAATTAGCATAACCCCCTAGTTTTCAGTACAAAGCTACGGGTCTATGACCATTTGAAATTTCACCCTGTCAAGAAAAAATATGCAAATCGATAAACTACACAGCTGCTAGGGCATTTTGTGCATTTAGTCGATATTTTAAAGAAAATTTTGAATCTTTATAATTTTTTTGAGGTAATATCCTGAAGACCAGCACGGTGTAATAATACAGAAATAGCTTTTGCCTTCAGGTAAGACATACTCATATAGATATATCCATTGTATTTGGTACGTAGAGGATCAGAACCCCAACTGTTTTTAATTTTATAATATACATTGCCATACTGGTCTGTAGCCGTTCCGGTAATATGCATCAAGTGATCGTCTGTCGTATTGTAATTTTCAAATTCTTGTTGTCTAAATTGAGCTGTCACTATCTTTTCCTTGGTAGGCCCTAATACCGCCATTTTGGGATTATCATTGGAGGCAGGAAGTACGGCCACTCCATGTTTGGCAGAAAAGCTGAGCTCACTTACATCGCAATCTAGTGTAAGCGTGTATCCTTGTTGTAGCGCATGATCAATATTTTCGACAAACTCTTCCAAAGGGAGGTTGTAAAATATTCCATTTGAAAAGTTGTCAGGAATATTTAAGATAAAAGGTTTATAGTAGGGCTTATGAGTAAAGGATGTTAGACTGATATAAGCAGAGGGGTCTATTTGTAAGAAATTTGCAAACTCCTTAGGAGTGTATTGCTGGTCATTCCATGTGAATGTCTTCATGGTTTCACCTAAGTACACATCGAGAACACGCTCTACCGCAGTACGCCATTTTTGACTAAGTTCTCTAGCGGGATTACTCACATAGACATCCAACATTGCTTTTAAAACTGCAACCAGCTCGGCATGGTTGTGGTTGTCTTCAGATTTGGAAAGACCCGAATAAGCCGATTGTGGGGCCACACCATAAGCGGCAACGGTCTCGATCACATCGTGGGCAAGACCACCTTGATCAAATTGTGCCTTACCTTGTCGCATAATATAATTTTCGGCCTTGGCAGGATAGGTCTGTCTCACATGATATATTTCAGAGAGATCAACGCGTTTACCACTAAGACGTAAAATTTCGCTTTCTAAAAAAGACGTGGTAGAAAAACTCCAACAGCTTCCTGTATTTCCTTGACTTAACACGGCCGAGGTTTCTAAATCTATACGATCGGTAAATTGATAGGTTGCTGGTTGGTCCTGGGCTATGACCGCTTTCGCGAAAGCAAAAGTAAACAGTAAACAAAGCAAGTATCTTTTCATTTGAGTCTAATTGAGAAAGCGTTATTTTTGCTAAAAATAGCACAATTATGAACAAGCCCAACTGGACTACTGTCAAAGAATATTCAGACATCACTTATAAAAAAAGTAATGGTGTAGCACGCATTGCTTTTAATAGACCTGATGTACGCAATGCCTTTAGACCCAAAACCACGGCCCAACTGCTTGAGGCCTTTCACGATGCTCAGGAAGATACAGCCATTGGTGTAGTATTGCTCTCGGCAGAGGGACCTTCCTCAAAGGATGGCGTGTATAGTTTTTGTAGCGGAGGCGATCAAAAAGCCCGTGGCCATCAAGGATATGTAGGTGAAGATGGTTATCATAGACTTAATATTCTTGAGGTTCAACGTCTTATTCGATTTATGCCAAAGGCGGTTATTTGTGTTGTACCAGGATGGGCTGTAGGCGGTGGACATAGCTTACATGTGGTTTGTGATATGACCTTGGCCTCCAAAGAACATGCAATTTTCAAACAAACAGATGC
>CAZJWI010000010.1:0-31218 GCA_964549485.1 uncultured Flavobacteriaceae bacterium | reverse complement strand
GACAAACGTTAGGTCGTATGTCTGCTATCGTAGCTAAATTGTTGCGCGGTAAGTACAAAACTATCTTCACCCCTCACGTTGATTGTGGTGATAACGTAATTGTTATCAATGCTGATGAAATCAACTTGACTGGTAAAAAGTGGACTGATAAATCATATATCCGTCACACAGGTTACCCAGGTGGACAACGTAGTCTTACAGCAACAGAGCTTTTCGATAAAGATCCTGCGCGCCTTGTAGAAAATGCAGTAAAAGGAATGCTACCTAAAAACAAATTAGGATCAGCCTTATTTCGCAATTTAAAAGTGTATTCGGGAGCAGAGCACGATCAAGAAGCTCAAAAACCGAAAGTAATTAACCTTAACGAGATCAAATAATGGAGAGAATTCACAAAATCGGTCGTCGTAAGACAGCAGTAGCTCGTGTTTATCTTTCTGAAGGTAAAGGTAACATTACTGTAAACAAAAAAGATCTTGCCAACTATTTCCCAACGGCTACCCTACAGTACAAGGTAAACCAACCACTTGTCTTGACAGACAACGACGGTAACTTTGACGTAAGTGTAAACGTTTACGGTGGAGGTATCACTGGCCAAGCAGAAGCAATTCGCTTAGCACTTTCTAGAGCTATGTGCGAATTGGATGCTGAGAATCGTCAAATTTTAAAGCCAGAAGGCTTATTGACAAGAGACCCAAGAATGGTTGAGCGTAAGAAATTCGGACAGAAGAAAGCGCGTAAGAAATTCCAGTTCTCTAAACGTTAATCAATTAATAACAAACATGTTGTCGTTGCTTGGTTCGCTTTCGCGAAAGCTGTATTAAAAACAGTCTAGCGCATTTGAAACAAGGTTAGTTTAGCATCTAAACCCTGATCGATTCAAGGTTGCTAATTTAAGTCCAACGGAACGTAAACTATTACAAAAATGGCAAACAACATAGAAGTTAAAGATTTACTAGACGCAGGCGTTCACTTTGGACACCTTACTAGAAGATGGGATCCTAATATGGCACCATATATTTATATGGAGCGTAATGGTATTCACATCATCAATCTTTACAAAACAGCTGCAAAAATTGAAGAGTCTTCTGAGGCTTTGAAAAAAATCGCAGCATCAGGTAGAAAAATACTTTTTGTAGCTACCAAAAAACAAGCAAAAGAAATCGTAGCTGATAAAGCGACAAAAGCGAGCATGCCTTACATCACAGAAAGATGGCCAGGAGGAATGCTCACTAATTTTGTAACGATTAGAAAGGCAATCAAAAAAATGCAAACCATCGATCGCATGAAGCAAGATGGTCGTTTTGATACCCTTTCTAAGAAAGAAAAGTTACAAATGGATCGTTTACGTGCTAAACTCGACAAAAACTTAGGATCTATTGCAGACATGACTCGTCTTCCGGGCGCTTTATTTGTAGTAGATATTAAGAGAGAGCACATCGCAATCAAAGAAGCTCAAAAATTAAACATTCCAATCTTTGCGATGGTTGATACCAACTCTGACCCACGTCAGGTTGATTATTTAATCCCATCAAATGATGATGCTTCAAAATCGATTGAGAAAATCGTAGGATACGTTTCTGACGCAATTATAGAAGGTCTTTCTGAGCGTAAAGCTGGTAAAGAAGCCGACGAGTCTGCTAAGGCTGCTGCAAAAGCAGCACCTAAAGCTGCTCCTAAAGCTCCAAAGGCTGAAAAAGCTCCAAAAGCCGAGCCTGCAAAGACGGAAGTTGCCGCAAGCGAAGAAGAAGAGTAAACAACAATTTTTAGTATACAAAAAGTCGTTTAGTTACTTTCTTAACCGAAAAAAATTAAGCGACTTTTTTTAATTAATCAAATACATACTACAATGGCAAAAATCACAGCCGCAGAAGTAAATAAATTGAGAAAGTCTACCGGAGCCGGTATGATGGATTGTAAAAAAGCCTTGGTAGAAGCTGAGGGCGATTTTGACAAAGCAGTAGCCATCCTTCGCAAGAAAGGACAAAAAATTGCAGAGAAAAGAGCCGATAGAGATTCTAGTGAAGGTGCAGTAGTTGCAAAAATTAATGACGACAACACTAAAGGTGTGGTTGTATCATTAAATTGTGAAACTGATTTTGTTGCTAAGAATGATTCTTATGTAGCTATGGCTAATAAGATGGGTGATATCGCTTTAGGCACATCGTCACTTGAAGAGTTTTTGGCCGCAGATTACGACGGGATGACCGTTTCTGAGAAATTGATTGAGCAAACCGGTGTAATTGGAGAGAAAATAGAAATAGGTGGTTTTAAAACTTTAGAAGCACCATTTGTAGGATCTTATGTTCACGGTAACAAAATTGGTGCCTTAGTTGGTCTTTCTAAAGCTATTGATGGTGCTGCCGAATTGGCTAAGAGCATTTCTATGCAAGTAGCCTCGATGGGAGCCACTACACTTTCTTACAAGGACTTTGATCCAGCTTATGTAGCTTCTGAGACCGAAGCACGTATCGCCGTGATTGAGAAAGAAAATATCGAACTTGGTCGTTTAGGTAAGACTTTAAAGAATGTACCTCAGTACATTTCAATGTCTCAACTTACAGATGAGGTACTTGCCAAGGCAGAAGCTGATATTAAAGAACAACTTAAGGCCGAAGGTAAGCCTGAGCAAATCTGGGATAAAATTGTACCAGGAAAGCTTGAGCGTTTTATCTCTGATAACACAACCTTAGATCACGAACAATGTTTACTAGACCAACGTTTCATTATGGACGACAGCATGACTGTTGGAGAATTTGTTGCTAGTAAAGGTGATGTTGAAGTAGTTGGGTTCGAGCGTGTTTCTCTTGCTTAATTAGGTTAACAGGTTTTATAAAAAAATCCCGATGCGTCTGCATCGGGATTTTTTTATTTGTGATTTTAGCACCGATCTTAATTGGTTCGTCTTAGTGACAATACTCCTAAAGCTGGTGTTAATCCTCCTGTACCAAATGGAGCATCATTAATAACGCTAATCGTTTGCCCATTTGACGGCTCATTATCTGAGTTATAGGTGGTCCCGGCATCTGTACCAGCGTCAAGTGGTACAAGTGATATTTCCTCACTTTGTACTAGGCTTATACCATCTGGTGCAATTACGTCAAAAGCATCTACCCCTACAAACCAATCTGGGCTTGGATTGAGTTTAGCCAGAAATGTTATACGTGTATTTGAAGGAGATACGTTTATTGAAGTAACATCTGTTGTAGTGGGACCAGTACTTCCTCCGGCTACTATCATTGTAGTTACCTCCATTCCTTCAACTCCTTGCGTCAAAGCCGAGGCTAAGGTATCTGCATCACCATCTTCGGTATAGGCCTTAAAGGCATCTGTAGCCACTTGACCTATTCTAAATACAGAGACATCCGCGGGATGTGCTATAGCCAAAATAGGACCAAATGTAGCATTACTTGGATAGTCTGTTGGAAAGTCCTCCTCTGTAAAATTTGGGGTAAATGTCAATTCGTAGGTAGCAGTTGGTGTTACGCCTTGGCCATCATCTCCTCCACCTCCTGTAGGCGTACCATCATCATCATTTGAACAGCCCACAAATAGGATGAGGGCAAATGCTATAAAAATTCTTGAAATCAATGTCATCTTCTGTTGTTTTTTGTTTGTATTAGAACACATATTAGCTGTGCTTTCGTATGAGTCTTCACAAATATAACAGTAATACAACGAAATTCACAGCCTTTGACATGGGGCTAAGCCTGTAAATGTGTTAATCTTTATCGGGATTTGCCTCTTCCCTATAAACTGTTACATCCATGGCATATTATTCTTAAGTACGGATCTGATAGATAGCCACTCACCAACTCATCGCTGTATATACATACTGATGGTGACACTTATAAATTACGAGTATATCGCTGTGCTCTCCCTTTGGTCGTGAACCTCGCTGCGCTCGGTTTCGCGGAAGCGTGGGATTGACAGTGGGATAGAGAATCTTCTTGTTTATCATGGAATAGAATCGCGTTATGATGTATATTTGTGCAATCCTATTAGACTTATGCAATACAAAAGAATTCTATTAAAACTTTCTGGTGAGGCGCTCATGGGCGATCGCCAATACGGAATTGATCCCAAACGATTGGCAGAATATGCCGAAGACATTAAAACAGTAACCTCAAAAGGCATAGAGGTGGCCATTGTTATAGGTGGCGGTAATATCTTTAGAGGGGTGGCTGGAGCTAGTGTAGGTATGGATCGTGTTCAAAGTGACCATATGGGTATGCTCGCTACGGTGATCAATGGTCTGGCCTTACAAAACGCTTTGGAAGATGCCGATATACCAACAAGATTGCAAACGGCTATTAAGATAAATGAAGTGGCCGAACCCTTTATACGAAGAAAGGCGATGCGTCATCTGGAAAAAGGAAGGGTTGTTATTTTTGGAGGTGGTACAGGGAATCCTTATTTCACCACAGATTCTGCAGCCGTATTACGTGCAATAGAAATAGAAGCCGATGTGATCCTAAAAGGTACCAGAGTTGATGGAATCTACACTGCCGATCCTGAAAAAGATAGCGATGCCACAAAATATGACCATATCACCTTTGATGACGTATTGCGCAAAGGTTTAAAAGTGATGGACACTACTGCATTTACTTTGAGTCAAGAAAACAAACTTCCTATTATTGTTTTTGATATGAATAAACGAGGTAATCTTTTAAAAGTAGTTTCTGGAGAGAATATAGGTACTACAGTACAATTATAATTGGATAGAATGGCGCAGTTTTTGTAAACTTGTGTCACAAAAAAGGTATTTCTTATGAATGAGGATATAAAGTTTATTCTTGATACAACAAAAGAAGACATGGGTCAAGCCATTGTCCATCTTGCCAAACGACTTTTAACCATACGCGCTGGCAAAGCGAGTCCTGCTATGTTGCAAGGTGTTATGGTTGATTACTACGGCACTCCTACGCCACTTTCACAAGTTGCAAATGTCCTGACTCCTGACGGGAGAACAATTTCTATACAACCTTGGGAAAAATCCTTAATTGGTGAAATTGAACGTGCCATAATAAATTCAAATCTTGGTTTTAATCCAATGAACAATGGTGAAAGCGTGATTATTAATGTACCACCGCTTACTGAAGAGCGAAGACGCGAATTGGTAAAGCAGGCCAAAGCAGAAGCCGAAGAAGCTAAGGTAGGTGTGCGCAATGATCGAAAAAACGCCAATAATGAAATAAAGAAACTGGACGATGCTTCTGAAGATGAAAAGAAAAATGCTGAAGTGGATGTTCAGAGACTAACTGACACTCACATTGAAGAAATTGACAGTATTCTAGAAGTCAAAGAAAAAGAGATTATGACGGTTTAATCTGACGTTAAACTAATTTAAAAAAGCGACCCGAGAGGTCGCTTTTTTGATACCTTTATATTCTACAGTCACCTATGCGCATCTTTTGGTTCTTACTTTTATTTACCACCCTTGGTCTTTACGCTCAAAATGACGATAAAGCCAAAGACCTTATTGATATAGCCATAGCCAATAAAGTACAGAATGATCCAAGAACTGCATTAAGTGCTTATCAGTTTGACACCTATGAAAAAACGGTGATAACAGACAGCTTAGGCACGAGTACACATAATTTCTTTTCTGAAAAAGTGAGTACGCATACCTACACTCAAAAAAACGGGGCCTCTGAAGAAATCATTGGTTATCAACTCGCAGGCTTTCAACGCCCGCGCTATGAGGTTTTTGCTGTCAATGTACAATCGCGTTCCTTTTATGACAACGACTTTGTCATTTTTAATACGCGCTATGCGGGCATACTCTCCAACAGAGGTTTAAAGCACTATAATTACACCTTAGAGGAAGTAAATCCAGAAGGTGATTATGTCATATCTTTTTCTCCAAAAAAGCCAAAGACCATCCCTGGACTCACAGGGACAATGACTCTAGACAAAACGAGCCTTGCACTAAAGAGCGTCAATATTTCTATAGACGATGCTCTTAATATTTTATTGTATCAAGAGTACGCCTATTTGGAAGAGTTGGAATTATATATACCCTCCAATCGCGATCTTTTTATTGATAAAGGTGACAGTGATCGGCAATTGTCATTTTTTAGAGGGAAGATTTCGGTGGGTGTCTTGCAAAATGAAATCATGGAGAGTATGGTCTCAAAAAAGTATTTGGTCGCCACCACTCGCATTAGCAATTTTAAAAAAGTAGCTCCATCTAAAATACACCCCTCACCCTATAGCATTGTTTTTGCACCCAACGCTCAAAACCAACCACCTGCTTTTTGGAAGGTTTATCGTGCAGAAAATTTAACCACCAAAGACAAAAGAAGCTTTTCGGCGCTTGAAAAGATTGTTAACGCAGAGAATATTGAAAGACGTTTAGGAAATATCAACAATTTCAGCGTAGGCTATTTTAGCGTCAATGCTTTTGATTTTGACCTTACCTACCCCGTAAAGTTTAATAATTATGAGGGTTTACGTTTGGGTATGGGCGGAGTGACAAATGCTGGATTTTCTGAGCGTTTTAGACTGGAAGGTTATGCCGCTTACGGGTTTAAAGACAAGCAATTAAAATACGGTATAGGTGGCGGCTATCTACTGCTACCAGATAAGGATGCCTGGCTGAGTCTTACCTACAATGATGATCTCGAAGAGGTGGGTAACTATGCCTATCTTACAGACCGCAGAGTGTACTCACTTTTTGAACCCAGGCTAGTCAATATTAATCTATTCTATGCCCATCGTACAGCCAGAGCAAATTTTGAATATAGGCTTTCGCCAAAAATCTTAACCGAGCTTCAAGTTGCGCATCGCAATATCTACCAAACTACAGAATACCGATATCTTCAAGACGGAATGACCTTTAGCAATTATGATATCACCGAAGCTACCTTTGGGCTGCGTTGGAGCGCTAGTAGTAAGTTTATGAAATCTACCGATGGCATCAAAGAAATTTATGATGGTTATCCCAAAATTACCGCCCAAATTTCGCAGGGGTTTGATGGACTTGAAGGTGATTTCAATTTCACTAAAATAGGCGCCAAAGCCTACTATAGAGTAGATCGTTTAAATAAAAGCGCCACCGAAATACTTGTTGAAGGTAATGTTGGTTTTGGCGATTTACCCATTACACATCTCTTTCATGCTTTCCCCAATGCCCCCACCAAGGAAACGATCTTACAGCGGTTCTCGGTGGCTGGTGTCAATAGTTTTGAGACTATGTTTTTTGGCGAGTTTTTTTCAGATCGGCTATTTACCGCACAATTGAAGCACCGACTACGTCCTTTTAATCTGGGTAAAAAGTTTAAACCCGAAATGGTATTGATTTCCCGATTTGCGATTGGTGATATTCAAAACCCGGAAGATCATCTCGACATCTCTTTTGGATCACTTAGAAAAGGTTTTACCGAATCTGGTTTTGAAATCAACAAACTGCTCTTTGGTTTTGGAACGAGTTTGACCTACAGATATGGTGGCTATCACCTGCCCAACTGGGAGGATAATATCGCTTTCAAATTTACCTTCAATCTTCAATTATAGATTCTGAGGCCTCAGTAGCGATTGGCCTTGAAAACTCTTACCTTTGCTGACTACCAAGTAAGGCAAATGGCAAAATTATTAACGACTGGTTTTTGGGGGGGAGTTGCAAGACTTATTTTACGCAATAGACCTCTGATCATGCTATTGGTAATAGGAATTACCATCTTTCTTGCCATGCAGTGGAAACACATGCGCTTTACGTATACAGAAGCCAATCTACTTCCCGATGATCACGAGGTAAACTTAGAGTACAACCGATTTTTAGAAACCTTTGGTGAAGAAGGTAACCTCATTGTTTTAGGGATAAAAAATGACAGTCTTTTTACTCCTACTGTACTTAATGCATGGAATAGTCTTGCAACCAAAATTGATTCTTTCCCAGAAGTTACCTTTTCGGTAAGCCTGCAAGATTTGAAACTCCTCGACAAGAAAGAGAACCCACACCGATTTGATTTAAAGTCATTTATTCCAGAGAAAGTTACCTCCAAATTACAGGCTGAAAATTATAAAAAACAGCTGTTTAATGACTTGCCATTTTACGAAAACCTGATCTATAACAAAGAGACTGGAACCATTAGGTCTGCCATTTATCTCGACAAAGCTATAGTCAATACAGCGGTAAGAAGAGATTTTGTCATCAATGACCTCATACCTTTATTAAAGCAATTTGAAGTCGATCATGATCTAGAAGTACGCGCAAGCGGAATGCCCTATATCCGAACATTGAATGCACAAAATATTGTGGATGAGATAGGTTGGTTTGTAGGCGGCGCACTTCTGGTAACTTCGTTAATCTTCTTTTTCTTCTTTAGGTCTTATCGAGCGACTTTTATCTCTATGCTCACCGTTATCATTGGAGTGATGTGGGCCTTTGGATTTCTAGGGCTTTTGCGATACGAAATCACCGTACTTACAGCATTGATTCCTCCTTTGATTATTGTTATTGGTATACCTAATTGTATTTTCCTTATCAACAAATACCAGCAGGAATACAAAAAACACGGAAATCAGATTAAAGCCTTACAACGCGTGATCACCAAAGTTGGTAATGCCACTTTGATGACCAACGTCACCACAGCTTCTGGTTTTGCGACTTTTATTCTAACAGAAAGTTCGCTTCTAAAAGAATTTGGTATCGTAGCTAGTATTAATATTATTGGCATATTCCTACTATCACTCCTCATTATACCGATAATCTACAGTTATATGAAGCCTCCTAAGGAAAGGCACTTAAAGCATCTTGGCAAAGGCTGGATAGAAGGTTTTGTAGATTGGATGGAAAAGATGGTACGTCATCACAGGATCTCAATTTATATGGCGAGTATTGTCCTATTGGTTTTGAGTATTATTGGTATTTATCAAATCCGAGTGTCTGGAAGTCTTATTGAAGATATGCCCAAGAAAACGGATTTCTTTAGCGATATACGATTTTTTGAACAGGAGTTTGATGGCATTATGCCTTTAGAAATCTTGATTGACACTAAACGCAAAAAAGGGGTAATGAAACTTGCCACCTTAAAACGTATGGAGGCATTAAGCACAGTAATCGAAGAGCAACCTGAACTCTCCAAACCAATATCTGTTGTCAATTTGGTCAAATATGCCAAACAAGCTTATTACAACGGATCTCCAAAATACTATCAGTTGCCCACTAGCAACGAGCGAGCCTTTATTCTCCCTTACGCCAGCAGTTTTTCTGAAGATACAAATCTCATGGGGGCTTATGTAGATAGTACTGGTCAATACGCACGTATTACGACCTTTATGAAAGATATTGGCACAGACAAGATGGAACGTGCAGAGGAGAACTTAAAAACAAAAATAGCCTCCTTATTTCCAGAAGATCGCTATACGGTTACGATGACAGGTAAGGCCCTGGTATTTCAAAAAGGCACCAATTATTTGGTAATGAATCTAATAATAAGCCTCTCTTTGGCTGTATTGCTTATAGCCCTATTTATGGCTTGGATGTTTAGATCGATGCGAATGATTTTAGTCTCTCTTATACCTAATCTTTTGCCATTGTTAATCACTGCGGGAATGATGGGCTTTTTGGGAGTTCCTATAAAACCCTCTACCATATTGGTTTTTAGTATCGCCTTTGGTATCTCGGTAGATGATACAATTCACTTTCTAGCAAAGTATCGACAAGAGCTTCGCGCCAATAAATGGAAAATCAAAAAATCGGTTTATGCTTCGCTTCGCGAAACTGGAGTAAGCATGTTTTATACCTCTATTGTTTTGTTTTTTGGTTTCTCTGTTTTCATGATTAGTAGTTTTGGAGGCACTGTTGCTCTAGGAGGCCTTGTAAGCGCCACTTTATTATTTGCGATGCTAGCTAATCTACTATTGCTACCCGCCCTATTATTATCACTCGAGCGAAATATTGCCGATAGAACTATTTTCAAAGAACCTGCATTAAAGATTTTGGAGGCCGAAGATGAGGAAATTCCGGAAGATTTGGAATAAAAATTCCCGCCCTTAGACGGGAATCTCAATAAAAGAAAGTCCCCCTAACTACTTTCTTTAGCCTTGCAAATGAGGTATTCGTATTTGATGAAGTAAATATAAATTTCCTGAACTTGTCAAAAAATACCCATTACTGGGTAGATATAGATTAAACCTCCCAACCCTCCCGCAATATCAACCGAAGGGAGATTCACGACCGTTGGGAGCCATTAACTCTTGAGCTAACGAGATCTTACCAAACACACTCATTTGTTGTTATAGTTTCAAAACAAAATATATCTTTGCGCTCAAAGGGATTTTAAATAAACACTATGAAGCACAGTTATGTGGCAGAGGTACTTGCCAGTGAAAACATACATCAGGAGTTTACCGTTAAGGGTTGGGTACGTTCTTTTAGAGCCAATCAATTTATTGCTTTAAATGACGGCTCTACGATCAATAATATACAGTGTGTCGTTGACTATGAAAATACAGATCCCGAACTATTGAAAAGAATCACTGTGGGAGCTGCTATTGCTGTTACGGGAACCCTTGAAGAAAGTCAAGGAAAAGGGCAACGTGTAGAGATCAAGGCTCAAACCATTGTCATTGAAGGAGATGCCGATCCTGAAGAAGTCAAACTAACCATTCTCTCTCCCAAAAGACATAGTCTAGAAAAATTGAGAGAGCAGTCGCATTTGCGAGTACGCACCAATACCTTTGGGGCGGTTATGCGTTTGCGTTCTAAGTTGTCTTTTGCCATCCACCAATACTTTAATGAGCGTGGTTTCTATCAAGCACATACACCTATTATTACAGGTAGTGACGCCGAGGGAGCTGGCGAAATGTTTAAAGTAACCGCTATGGATCTTGAAAATCCTCCCAAGAATGAAGATGGTAGTATTAACTATAAAGAGGACTTTTTTGGTAAAGAGACCAATCTAACGGTATCTGGACAACTCGAAGCTGAAACCTACGCCCTTGGTCTGGGAAAAGTCTATACTTTTGGCCCGACATTTAGAGCCGAAAACAGCAATACATCACGTCATCTTGCCGAATTTTGGATGATAGAACCAGAAGTTGCTTTCTGTGATCTTGATGGTAATATGGATTTAGCCGAAGACTTTATAAAGTACGTAGTAAACTATATTCTTACACATTGTCAGGATGATCTTGCCTTTTTAGAAAACAGATTGGTCCAAGAGGATAAAAGCAAACCTCAAGCCGAAAGAGCCAGTATGTTATTGCGAGAAAAGCTGCAATTTGTCGTAGACAATAACTTTAAACGCGTAAGTTATACTGAGGCCATAGACATCCTAAGAAATAGTAAACCCAACAAGAAAAAGAAATTCAAATATCCTATCGACGCTTGGGGTGCTGATTTACAAAGTGAGCACGAACGTTTTCTGGTAGAGAAGCACTTTGAATGCCCTGTCATACTGTTTGATTATCCTGCAAATATTAAAGCGTTTTACATGCGACTTAACGAAGACGGTAAAACCGTGCGAGCTATGGATATCTTATTCCCGGGTATTGGTGAGATCGTAGGAGGTTCTCAACGTGAAGAACGACTTGATGTTTTAAAAGAAAAGATGGCAGCACTTAATATTCCAGAAGAAGAACTACATTGGTATCTGGACACACGTCGTTTTGGTACATGTACCCATAGTGGTTTTGGACTTGGCTTTGAACGTCTCGTATTATTTGTCACAGGTATGACCAATATTAGAGATGTAATACCATATCCAAGAACACCTGGTAATGCCGAGATATAATAAAAGCCTGCCACACGGCAGGCTTTTTTACTTTATTTTTTGAATTTTCATTAGGGGTAAATGCCCCTTTTAAAGTAAGTTAGATTATACTAATCTTGTAATCCACTATCTTTATAAAGATAAACCAACACTTTACGCAAATGAAAAATTTAAAAATCACCTCAATTCTTGTGACAGTTTTGCTATGTATTGCAGCCTGCGCAGAAAAGCCAAATGGAGAAGACCCGGGTCATGATGAGCCGGTAATGGACACCGTACCAGAACCCGATATTATTATCTCGGTACTCGCTGCCGATAGTTTGTACAGAAACTATGGAAGTGATCGAGCCAATTTCTTAGAAGAAGTTGTCAATGAGCAAAATCCAGATATCGACGGCGGCTATAATCCTACGCGTTTTGTCACCGTTGAGTTCGACGTTCTCTCTGATTATTTGAAGTTTGTATCTCAACAATCTGCTAAGGCAGGAATTAAGCCAAAAGGTATACGTTTTTATTTGGGTCAAATTGGTAGTGAATCTGAAGTAGATGGAATAGATCCAGGCCCTGAAACGATCTTTTTTAATCCAACTGCAGCCTTTCCAGGTATTACCGGAGATATCTCCTATGCGCTTCAAATTGATCCTGCAGGCAACTATCGCGCTGTCACTGTAGGAAGTATTATTGATGCTGCCAGTAAAACTCAGCAATCTCAAAAAGGTGCTAATTTACTTTTACAAGGAGGAATACAAAGTCTTGCAGGTGATCGAGTAGGATTCCCACCACCACCACACCCTGGAGATGAAAATGATTATCACTAATCAACATTAGTACTGCTATAAGATGTTAAATGCAATGACCATCGCCGCTTACGGCGCAGAGCTACTAGCGGCGATTCTTGCAACTGTATATTTCTACAAATATAAATCGACCTCTTATTGGCTGTTTATGCCCTATTTGTGGTATGTGATTCTCAATGAAATTGCAGCCTACTTTTTATTAAATGCTGGGCTAGTTCGCTACGAATTGTCAAACGTATTTGTCACAATTACTGTTCCCATGTTTAGTTATTTCATCATCCGCAAAGTGGACGGAAAATCGCTCAAAGGGATTATGTTATTTGCAACGATTAGCTTCTTAGTTCTTAGTCTTGTTGAAGCAATAAGCAAAGGATTTTCTGAGGCTTGGAACATACAAGAAATTGCAACCTCATTTATAGGTATTCTCGGGTTTAGTGTTTATGTAATACACCTATTCCGATCGTCTCAAACTTCCAACCCCTTTACCTCCTTGTTTACCTACATTGTACTGGGTTTTGTCTTGTCTTTTGTAAGTGCTCCGGTGATCAATACAGCGAGAGTGCTCTATCTGGACAATCCAACGCTTTCGCGTCAGCTTACCTATTTAATGGCTGCGATAGTGATATTGATGTATTGCATCTTTGCTTTTGGTCTAGTACGTTCAGAAAAGTCACAAGCTTAGAAATCAAAACCCTATGGAGATCACTGCCTGAAAAAAGGGCATTTGCCCCATAATTTTCAGCCTTAACATATGTAAATTTATCTCTTAGTATTTTTGATGATAAAAGAAGAACTCTTAGTGGTGTATTTGGTATGCGCACTGATATTGTTGTTACTGTTTTTGGTCACGACTCTATTTTGCAGTATTGCCTTGTATTATCGTTTCGATAATAAACCTAAGACCAGTAGATCCTAATGCTTACCGTACTTGCACTAGGTTTAGAAATTCTTGCAGCTATACTGGGAACTTACTTTTTTTATAAATACCGAGATAGTGGCTTAAGATTATGGATTATCCTTTTATATCTAGCTCCTGCAGTCGAATTTATCGGAAGTTGGTATAGCAATACAATAAGTTATAACAATCACATCATATTCAATATTTACGATATCCTATCTACAGTGATCCTTTTTAAATTGTTATACCATCTAACTCTAGATACCCAAAGAAAACGTTGGATACTTATACTTGGTTGTAGTTCTGTATTGCTCTTTTTCATCAATGGGACGTATGCCAGCATAATAACAGATTTCTTATTGACCTATAAAGCTTTTGGAACAGCTATTCTGATCATCGCCATCGCTATTTATCTCATTGATATGCTAAAGCGAAATACAGTGGTGGTATTTCAACAAAATCTTGGCTTTATTGTTTTTACAGGATATTTGATTTTTAATATCGCCTACCTGCCTATTTATTTTACCTACCAATATAGCATGACCCTTGATAGTCAAGGTGGACTTATTTTCTCTACATTACACGGTGTGCAAATGAGCGTAGTCATTTTGATAAATCTGTTGTTTATATTTGGGCTTTTCTGGTCTAAAATGCCAGCAAAAACAATAGGCCAATGAATTGGATAGAATTTATATTCGAGTGTTTGGCTATGGTAGCGGCACTTGCTACACTTTACAAATACAAGCACAAGCCCATACGCATTGTGGCACTAATTTTAGTGATTACGGTTATTGCAGAGAGCGCTGCTCGTTGGTATATTGCGATAGGATATAATAATAATCACTGGATTTATAATCTCTATGGCTTTGTTCTATATGCCTTGTTGTATAAAATGGTCTATGATCATATCACCAATAGCATTAGAAAAAGAATAGTAGGCTTGCTATCTATACTAATGCTCATCGCAATTGTGATTAGAGCAACCACTACAGCTGTATTGACCACCTTTATGGCGCATACCTATAATATTTCTGCCATTGTATTGGTCATTCTTCTTATGTATTATGCCATAGATCTTTTAAAGAGAAATGATCGTTTTGAACCTCTAAAGAATCTTGAAATTTACGTTTTTGCGGCATATATGCTATTTGCAGTATCATTTATACCACTGGCGCCTTTGGTTTTTGGTATTTGGCTAGAGGATTTATCTAAAACTACCATTGCTACCCTAAGCACTATTCATGGGGTAATAGTAATACTTATGAATCTTATTTTAATATATGGTTTTTTATGGGTGAAGGAGCAACCTTAGTTATAGTTTTGGTTGCTGTGGCCATACTGCTACTACTATTAATAGTAGTGGCTATCTTGTTTTCTGTCTTTATGAAGCGCAAAAACACTTTGGTCAAAGAGCAATTGGAAGCACAAAAGAAATTTGAGCAGGAAATTGCCGAAACACAGATAGAAATTCGAGAAGAGACCTTGAGAAATATCAGTTGGGAACTACACGATAATATCGGACAGTTGTTAACTCTTGCCAAAATACAAACCCAAAATGCGGCCGGAAGTCAAAGTGAACTAGACGAAGCAGCAGCAACTATTGGTAAAGGATTGACAGAGATTAGAACACTCTCCAAACTCATTAATCCCGAAGCCTTAAAAAACATGACCTTGGTAGAGGCACTTACCCTAGAGCTAGAGCGATTCAACCGTATGGCCTATTTGGAACCTTCGATGACCGTACACGGAAAATACCTTGAGATTGATAAAAAAATAGAGACCATCATCTTTAGAATGCTTCAAGAATTTTTTACCAATACAATTAAGCATTCAAAAGCTACAAAATTAAATGTAACTTTAACCTACACAAATACCAATTTGAATGTGTTGGTAAAAGATAACGGAATTGGGTTTGATTATGCTTTCGCGAAAGCGAAAAACGGTATCGGACTCACAAATATAGAATCCAGAGCGCAACTGATAGGCGCCCGTGCCACCTATCATTCGGCACCTGGAGATGGCACGCAACTCGAACTCAATTATACACCAGGAACCTTATGAAAACGATAGTAGTAGTAGACGATCATACACTTCTTTCACAAGCGATAAGTGGTCTTGTCAATTCATTTGAAGATTTTAAGGTACTTTATACCTCAAAACACGGTCAGGATTTTATTGATCAACTGGCTTTTCCCGATAAAATTCCAGATATCGTATTAATGGATGTGAATATGCCTATTATGGATGGTATTGAAACCACAGCCTATCTCAAAGAACATTATCCAGACATCAAAGTGTTGGCTTTGTCGGTTGAAGCCGAAGAACGCACTATTTTAAAAATGATAAGAGCTGGGGCCAAAGGCTATTTACTCAAAGACACCGAAAAATCGGTCTTAGAAAATGCCCTCAAAGAATTAAGCCAGCACGGTTTTTATCATACCAATACCGTCACCAAATTGCTTGTAGGTAGTCTCGATGTAGACAATGCCCTTGCCTTAAAAGAACGTGAAATTGAATTTATCAAACACGCCTGTACCGAAATGACCTACAATGAAATTGCCGAAAAAATGTTTTTGAGTCCTAAGACGGTTCAGGGCTATAGAGATAGTGTCTTTGCCAAACTCAATCTCAAAAATAGAACGGGGCTTGTTATTTACGCCCTAAAACACGGATATTTTAAAGTATAGTCCTTCTAACATCTATTTGCGGCCTGTTGTCTTACTGCTACTACTTATCGTAGTAGATAGGCGTGGTTTATTATTTTGATGTGGTATGTATGGGCTTAACATCATTTTGAACATACTCTCTTACCTTTTGTGTATTTTTGTGTTATGTTAAAACAACAACTCAATTTTAAACTTTCCCAAAAGCTATCGCCTCAACAAATACAGTTGATGAAGCTTATTCAATTGCCTACACAAGCTTTTGAACAAAAAGTAAAGCAAGAATTGGAAGAGAATCCCGCCTTAGATAGTGGGAAAGAAGAGATCAAGGATGAGTTTGATGAATTTAATAATACCGAAGAATTTGAAGACGGAGGCGAAAGCATAGAAACTGAGATTAATGTAGATGATTACCTCAGTGATGATGAAATTCCAGATTATCGGCTAAGTGCCAATAACTATAGTGCAGATGATGAAGACCGACAAATCCCTTATGCTTCAGGAACTACTTTTTATCAACATTTGGTCTCCCAATTTAATACGGTGAGACTTTCACAGGAAGAACGTGAGATCGCTATGTTTATCATAGGTAGTCTGGACGAAAGCGGCTATCTGAGAAGGTCCTTGGTAGATCTTGTTGACGATTTGGCCTTCACCCAAAATATTTACACCTCAGAAGAAAAAATTGAAGAAATCCTCTTTAAAGTACAAGACTTAGATCCTGCGGGTGTTGCCGCGAGAAGTCTTGAAGAATGTCTTATTCTCCAACTCGACAGACGTACTCCAACAAAGTCAGTCTCGTTGGCAATGAATATTTTGGAGAAAGCCTTTGATCATTTTAGCAAAAAGCATTACAAAAAACTAATGCAAAAATTTGACGTGTCTGAGGCAGATCTCAAAGAGGCTATACAAGAAATAGAATCGCTTAACCCGAAACCAGGTAGCTCTTATGCCGGTAACACTAAAGTGGTAGAACACGTAGTGCCAGACTTTACCATTCGCATAGTTGATGGTGAATTAGAACTCACACTAAATGGGCGTAACGCACCAGAATTACACGTCTCTAGAGAGTATAATAATATGCTCAAGGGCTACAAGGAGTCTAAAGAAAAAAGTAAGGCGCAAAAAGATGCTGTCATGTTTATCAAACAAAAACTTGACGCGGCCAAGTGGTTTATTGACGCCATCAGACAACGTCAACAAACCCTCTTTGTAACGATGAGCGCTATTATGCATTATCAAAAAGAGTATTTTTTAACGGGAGATGAACGCAATTTGCGTCCCATGATTCTCAAAGACATTGCTACCGAGATCGATATGGATGTATCTACTGTATCTCGGGTAGCAAACAGCAAATACGTAGACACCCCTTACGGTACCAAATTGATTAAGGAATTCTTTAGTGAAAGTATGACCAACGATCAAGGTGAAGAAGTGTCTACACGAGAAATAAAGAAGATACTTGAAACAGTTATCGAAGAAGAAGACAAGAAAAAACCGCTCACAGACGATAAGCTTGCTACCATTCTCAAAGAAAAAGGGTACCCGATCGCAAGGCGCACTGTTGCCAAATATAGAGAGCAACTCGATTTACCAGTAGCAAGACTCAGGAAACAGATTTAATGAAGTGGATTCTTAGATCATGCTCTTATGTATTTCATCCCCTTTGGATGCCCTTATTGGCGGTTTGTATTTATTTTGCTATTACGCCAAGATTTGTGGCTCCTGATTTTTGGTATGCCAAAATATTTGCAACAGTCATCATGACGATAATCATACCCATACTGAGCTATTTTATGTTCAAAAATTTGGGATTGGTATCAGAGATTCACTTAAAAAACGTCAAAGAGCGCAAATACCCCTTACTGTTTCAAATGCTCTTTACCCTACTTATACTCAATGTCGTTTTTGCAGGTTATGAGTTACCAGAGATACATTTTTTCTTTGTGGGTGTGCTTGGCGCCTCGCTATCGGCATTTATCCTCGTTCTGTTTAACTTTAAAGCTAGTTTGCATATGGTTGGCCTATCAGGGGTTTTAGTCTTTGTTATTGGCCTTAGTATTCATTTTAATTACAACCTTCTTTGGTTGCTAATGTTGGGAATTCTTATATGTGGGGCTACGGCATCAGCCCGGCTTGAGGTCAAGGCACATACACCAATAGAAATTGTAATCGGTTTTATTATAGGAGGACTTCCTCAGTTTTTGACCTATCCCTATTGGCTATAAAAAGTAAAATTGTATCCCCAGTCGCAAGACTTGTAAATTGACAGCCTGCTCGGTTATTGTAGTGGCATCTTGGTCAAATAATGTATTTAACCCATAGTAAACTTTAAGATTAAAAGCACTGTATCCAAAAGCAAATGTAAGTCCGTATTGCAGCTTGTTTAATTCGGGGATATCAGTCTGAATTACCGTATTGTCATCCTGTTTAAAGTTTGCTTTGGCGTAGTAGATATATCCCAACTGAATGCCTCCATAAACCCTCCAAAAAGAGTAGTCTGTAGGCGTTGATGTACGCCATCTATATTCGATAGGCATTTCGAGGGTATAATAAGAGAAGCGATTGCGATCTCGATTGATATCCTTATCCAAGACATTGTAAATAGTTGTCTCACCATCTGGTTCTTCGCCTATAAATAGATTCTGGTTATACACATCTACAGCAAGCCCAAGTCCAATACCAATAGCCTTGTTTCTAGCTTTATTTATAGGCATATCTCTTACAAATCCTGCCTGAAAACTACCGCTAAATCCATTTTGTTCAAAACCACTTGGGGTATTTAAAAGCAAATCGAGACTTAATCCAAAATAGAGCTGATCTTCCCTATACAAAGAATCGATAACAGCGATTGGCGCATCTTCATCCTGAGCATATAAAGACCAACTTGAGGCCAAAAAACAACAGTATATGAATAGTGGTAGAAGTGATACTCTCATAAACAAATATAAACAAAGAATAAGCGAAGTTATATACAAAAAAACGCCTTGAATACTCAAGGCGTTTTTTTACTAATTATATACTCAGGTCATCCTATTGGACCGATTCACCTTGTGTAGTGATGTAAATAATCTTAGGAAGATTTGCTTCACGCAACTCTTTCTTAACATCATTAACTACACCAGTGTTTGCACCTTCATCTACTTTTAAAGCAACGACAACTTTTGAACGTAACTCGTCACGTAACTTATTTACCTCTTCAAAAATGGCTGCTTTCAATTCTGGAATATCGACAAATTTGTCTCCAATCTGAATATTCGCTTCTGTACCACGACCTTTGACATATTGGTCCTTAGGTTTACCAACATAGATAAAAACTGTTCTCGTTTTATCCAGCTTTTCAGTCTGATTTGCTGGAGGGAGAATGTTATCTACCTTAAGGTTATTTTTACGTAATACGGTAGCCACCATAAAGAAGAAAAGTAGCATGAATACAATATCAGGCAATGATGCCGTTGAAATTGGCGGAAGCTCGCCGCCGCCTTTCTTTTTAAATTTAGACATATCTACTTTTTTTAATTCTGTTTTGCTTCTGCCTCGGTAAGGATAAACGGAAACAAATCACGTATTTGCTTTAACTGCTCTTTCGCTTTTTCGCGTTGAGCATCATTCGACATCTGAGATAAACTTGCGTTCTTCTCAGTATACTTCCATCCAAAAAGACGTTGCGCTTCTCTGTCACGTAAGTAATTATAGGCCGCTCCCAATTCATTCTGTACAGCGACATACATATCGTAATCTGTAAGTCTATCACTCGTCAACGAGATAATTGCCTTATCAGGATTATCAGAAGAACTTGGGCTTCTTTCTCCCTGACAGTAATCACAATATTCAATATCTCCTCCACGAGGTGCACCTCCGTTATCTAAGAAGTCTATGGCCGCTTGTTTTAAGTCTTTTAATTCCATAAGCTCCCCTTCTACAAGAAGATCGTTGTTACGGTTTACCAACACAATAAAAAGGTTCTTATCCTTAATTTTTGGTGGTGGTGGTGCGTTTTCATCTATAGGTGGTGGCAGCTGTCTTAACAACCCCTTATCCTTATCAATAGTTGTAGTAACTAGGAAAAAGATAAGAAGAAGGAAAGCGATGTCTGCCATCGATCCTGCATTAATTTCTGGTGCTGAACGCTTTGCCATAATAATTTATTTTGCGAGTTTTTTCACCCCTGAGAATACCATCAACCCGATGGCAACTACAGAGAGTATATAGAAGGCGTAAATTCCTGCACTCACCCATTGTGAACCATTAGCAGATAATACCTCTCCATCTTTCATTGGTACTTCTTCTGCACCCGAAGCTGCAAAATAAGAGATCGCTACCACTAGTAAGAATGCACCCACACCAATTAAGGTCTTTTTTGCATTACCAGAGAATAATCCCTTGAGTACGTAGAATAATACTATCACTAAAATTATGCCAAGAATAATCCAAGCCACTAACATGATATTTTCTATCATAGGGGCATCGATGTTCTCTACACCTACCAACTTCATTTCTGTTTGCATGGCCTCTTCGTCAATAGAGAAGATAAACCCTACAATTATTGCTCCTACCACGGCAAAAAGTGCCATGATGATTTTTGTTATTTTATGTAATCCCATAATGTGTTTTTGTGTTTAGGTATTACTATTACTTCTTGTGCTTCACGAGCATATCAATCAATGTGATTGATGCATCTTCCATATCATTTACGATACTATCAATTTTTGCGATAATGTAATTGTAGAAAATCTGAAGAATAATGGCCACAATCAGTCCAAATACTGTTGTCAAAAGTGCCACTTTAATACCCCCTGCTACTAATGCTGGGTTCATATCTCCTGCTGCCTCAATTTTATCAAAGGCCTTAATCATCCCGATTACTGTACCCATGAAACCAAGCATTGGCGCCAAAGCAATAAATAAAGAGATCCAAGATACGTTCTTTTCCAGTTGTCCCATTTGAACACCACCGTAAGCAACAACTGCTTTCTCGGCTGCATCGGCACCTTCGTCGATTCTATCCAAACCTTGGTAGTAGATAGAGGCTACAGGCCCTTTTGTGTTACGACATACTTCCTTAGCAGCTTCTACTCCACCACTGTTTAGAGCGTCTTCAACTTCTTGAGCCAACTTCTTAGAATTGGTTGTAGCTAAGTTCAAGTAAATAATTCTCTCAATTGCGATTGCAAGACCAAGAATCAAACAAAGAAGTACAATCCCCATAAAGCCAGGACCACCTTCAATAAAACGTTTTTTCAAACCCTGTGTAAAGGAGAGTTCATCTGCTGGCACTGGATCTTGAATAGAAGTACCTGCATCTACACTAGCAACAATTTGTTGCGCTTGTACTGGAAGGATTGTCTGCGTATTGTTTGCGTTCACGTTAAGAGTGCTTAAAGCCACAACAGCAGCAAGTGCCATAATAGAGAATAATTTTTTCATTGCTCTGGATCTTAGTTTTTAATTAGTAAAGGGTTAAATATAGTAATAAATTAATTTAATTGATACATTAAAACTTGCAGACTAAGGTAATTTACTAGGCCAACACCATATGACAGCTCCTATTCACATCGGTATCAAATTCATATTCTACAGGATAGCATTTTCAATTTGAAAATGTAACTACAGAAATAAATACCATTTTTTTCTGGCACAACCAATTCTAAATATGACCTTAATCACTTCTAATTCTGAAAGCTGCCCGCCTCTTTTCAAATCCCGAAAAGGGCAATAACTACATTTTGTCTGTTTGCAGAGAGGAAGGGATTCGAACCCTCGATACGCTTTTGGCGTATACACACTTTCCAGGCGTGCGCCTTCGACCACTCGGCCACCTCTCTATTTTTCGTCTCACCTTTTTTAGACACAACTTAGACTGAGTTGTTCAGGATATTGCTTTCGCGAAAGCATATACCTTCGTAAAAAAAGGAACGCTAAATAATAAAAAAATAATGACGTGCTAAAGAATTAATCAACATTTAAGACAACTCACCTCTTAATGAGGTCTCATAGACCGTTTTAAATGCTTTTGGACCTAATTGCTGTCCTAATAAATACATCATCTTTGCGACAGCGGCTTCGGTTGTCATATTACCACCATTGATAATACCTATTTTTTTGAGTTCGACGCTGGTTTCGTATTTCCCCATTTGTACCCTACCGGTATTACACTGAGTGATATTAACTATGGAAATACCTCTTTTGATAGCATCTTTTAATGCATCAATAAACCAAGAGGCAGAGGTCGCATTACCCGAGCCATAGGTTTCTAGCACGACACCTCTTAAACCATCTAGAGACAACATATGTTCAAAAACGTTTTGACACATCCCTGGAAACAGTTTAATAAGCATAATATCCTTGACCAGATTGGTATGAACCTTAAACACGCGTTTGGCAGGTCTAAGCAATGCATCCTCGTTAATGTGAAGATTGACGCCAGAGGTTATTAACGGCAAATAATTAGGAGAATCAAAGGCTTCAAATTGCTCGGCACTGATTTTGGTGGTGCGATTGGCGCGGTACAATTTGTATTCAAAATACAGCGCTACTTCTTGAATCATGGGCCTATTACGCTTTCTAAGTGCAGCAAGTTGAATAGCTGTGATTAAATTCTCTTTGGCATCGGTGCGTAAATCGCCAATAGGAAGTTGAGAGCCCGTAAAAATAACAGGCTTGGCAAGATTTTCGAGCATAAAACTCAAGCCCGAAGCTGTATAACTCATCGTATCACTACCATGTAAAATCACAAAACCATCATGGCTATCGTATCCCTCTTGTATAAATTCACAAATTTGAGCCCAGAATTCAGGATTCATATTTGAAGAATCCAAAGGGGTTTCAAAAGACACAGCACTTATTTCACAATCGAGATGACGCAGTTCTGGTATTTTGAGCAAAAGATTGTCAAAGTTGAACGATCGCAGGGCCCCAGTGTCATAGTCTTTGACCATACCAATTGTACCTCCTGTATATATGAGCAAGATTTTTGGTGTCATCACTGTGTTTCTAGACGGTTACTTACTGGGGTGGCATACATACGCAAAAAGCTCTCTACCTCTAGAGCGATAGCCGTATCTACGCGTCGCTCCAAACGTCTTTCAAATTGTCTCTTCTCTTTGAGATCGTATTTATCAGAAAAACGATCGGTCTCGTAATACAAATCATAGGCGATATAATTAGATGGCCACAATTTATAATTTTTGTAAATCGCCTTATCAATTTCTAAGGCAACACGCTGTAATTTATCATTATCGCTTTGCTCTTCTGCATCAATACGATCAAAAAGTTCTGGCGCAAGCTCACTACACGAAATATGAATGTGCTTTTTGTTGCCTAAGGCCCCCTTTAAAATACTATTAAAATCCTCGTTGGGTGTTTTGACATATGGCAAATTCTCCTCCTTGGCTACCAATTCGGGTATTTTCAAAATATCGGTAGGATCGTATTCATACGATATGGCCACAGGAGCTATATGCAATTGCTTCATGTACTCCATTAGCGAAAGCGAACCCTTGGCCATGGTAATCATTTTTAATACGCCTTGTTGGGTAAAATCATGTCCATCCTTTGTACGCCCCTCTCGTTGGGCCACCCACACCGATCTGTTTTGAGACAACAAATACTTCATATACTCCGAGAGTGTCTTGGATGATTGCAGCATCTGGCGTGGCGATTGACCGCGAAGTACCAAAAAATTGCGATTGAGTTTTGATAAGGCCATCAAGAAATCCTTTTGTACAAGATTGTCTCCTATAGCCGATGCCGTACTAATCAATCCATGATCCAAAAGGGCCACATTGAGTAAAGAGGTGTCTAAAACAATATCCCGATGATTAGATATAAATAGATAGGGTTGCTCCTTTTCTAACGCATCAAAACCTGAGGTCGAAAACCCTTCAGAACTCTTAGCCAACAAATTTTGAACCGAATGATAAATTACTTTGGTTTGGAAGTCGCGTATCGAATGACATCCATCTATAATTTCTTTGATCTCCCTTACAGACTTATCAGGAAAGGTAAACTGAAGCAATACTTTAAACATGGGATGCTTTGCATGCGTCTTGAGCGCGTCATGCACCTCAGTATCAAGATAAGGTCTTATGTGGTCAAATTTGGACAAATTCTGGGGGTTGGGTTATTTAGGACAAAAGAACAAAATAAATATAAGGTGACCATTGGTTAGAAAGCAAAACCACTACCCTTCAAAAACCGACTTGGCATTTTTTGAGGTAATCGCTGCAATTTCTGACACTGGTCGATCATAAATAATGGCCAATTTTTCGGCCACATAGGTTAGGTAACTGCTCTCGTTGCGCTTACCGCGAAACGGCACCGGGCTCAAGTAAGGGGCATCTGTCTCCAACACAATATTTTCTAATGGAATTTCGTCAAGAAATTGATCTATTTTTCCATTTTTAAAAGTGACTACACCCCCAATACCCAATTTCATTTGATACCCAATAGCACGTAATGCCTGCTCCTTAGTACCAGTAAAACAGTGAAAAATGCCATACAAATCAGCTCCCTTTTCTGATTCGAGGACTTCAAAGACAGCATCAAAAGCCTCTCTGCAATGAATGACTATGGGTAATTTGTATTCTTTGGCCATTTTTATTTGTGCTCTAAAAGCGTCCTTTTGTATTTCTAAAGTCGTTTTATCCCAATACAAATCAATTCCAATTTCTCCAATGGCACAAAAACTACGAGTGGTAAGCTGTTGGGTAATATGTGCCAACTCTTTCTGATAGTCTTCTTTGACATGGGTAGGATGCAAACCAGTCATTAAATGCATACGATCAGGATAGGCCTTTTCCAAATCATACATACGCTGGGTATAAGAGGCATCTATTGCTGGGATGTAAAATTGAGTAATCCCTGCTTGAATAGCTCTTGCTATCATTGCCTCTCTATCATCGTCAAATGCTTCGCTATATAAATGGGTATGGGTGTCTATAAATTGCATGTCGCAAAAATAGCAGGAAATATCAGAGTAACACCCGCATGCCTCACAACTTATCTAACATTTCTTGAGCTCGCTCATAGTCTTCGGCCTCTTCAGGTATTTTTTGAAGCAGTGCCTTGGCAGACGTCTTATCTTTTTGTTTGAGTTTACTCAAGGCATGACGCCAGAGTGCCTTGTATTTGTACACCGAACTTCCTTCCCAAAGGCTTTGATAGATATTATCGGCATCATCATAATTATCTTGTTCGGTCAAAGCGATGGCTTTATAATACTGCACCTCAACATTGTCAGGTGTGTTAGAAAGAATACTATTAAAAAATAAAATAGCCTGTTCGTAATCACCAGAGTTGAAGGCTTCTTCCGCTTTCGCGAAAGCAACCTCTCCTTCAGAACGCAAGGTCAGACTTATGGGTTGCTCCAATTGATAATCGCTATAAGTAGGCACCGCAAGTTGACTCCATAGAATAGCGCCAAATAATAATACTACACTAGCAGCAACAAAGTATTGTAAGGGTCGCAGCCGAATCACTTTTGTGGTTGACGTGGTTTTTGCTTCCTCAGTAGAAGCGTGCTCCTGCGATTTAAGTCTAAGCTGAGCTGCAAAAGAAGCCCGTTCTTCTGAATAGTGATGACTTAAATGACCATTTAATTCTTTAAATATATCAAAGGCATCGGCTAGTGCTGGCTCATTGGCCAGACGTTGCTCCAGATCTTTTTGCTCAGAGGCACTTAAGGCGCCTTGCAAATAATCGTCAAATAATAACATCGTTTTCTCATCCATCATGCTCCATTTTTAGCATATGATACTCTTGTGAGCTTTGTATCATCTCGGTTAGTTTTCCTATGCAGAGCGATTTCTTTTTTCGGGCATAAGCATAAGTGACTCCTAATTGTTGGGCTACTTTCTCCATAGATTTTATACGGAAAGAGAGCTTGATAATTTCTCGACACTTCTCTCCTAGGGCCGCCAATTTTGTGTGAAACAAATTGCTTTGAGCCTCAAACTGACTGGTTTGGTCGGCCTGTTGCTGTAGCTCTGCATCTCTAGATGTTATCTCTTCATTTATTGTTACCCTAGTAGGGCCTGTTTTCTTTAAAGTATTTAACCACTTTCGTTTACATATAAGAAAGAAGTAGGCATCAAAAGGACAACTCAAGGTGAGGCCTTTGATTTTGGCTTGATCATATATAGTAAGAATACCTTCCTGTACAATATCTCTCGCCTGTGATTCGGTGCCGCTATTTTTTTTGACATATCCGATGACCTTAGGCGCAAACCTCTTATAGATTTCATCTATGATTTTATGATCATTAGAAAGTAGTGCATCCACATACTTTTGATCTGGATGTATGCTGTTATCCCCCATTTTATCAGCTATTTACAACTAATGTATAAAAAAGATTTAGAATTAGGGGTAACAAAAAAGAACTGCTTGTGATATAGGGTTGTAATCAAACAAACATTTTAATACAACTATTATGAAAACACAAAACATCACTATAGCGCTTCAGAACAACAGTACGATCGCTAACACTTTTAGAAAATTAGTTTTGGGAGCAGCAGCAAGCATGATCCTTCTTACCAGCTGTGAGTCTGTAGACGATACAGACATCGACCCAGACTTTGATACAAACACAGAAATCCTAAGCGGATTAGAATTTGAAAACAGCATCCAAAATTCTAGAAACAATGATCTACAAACCTTTACTGTAGATGCCACTACAGGCGGTATGGTAATTGGTGATCAAGGAACCCAAATTACATTCCCTGCTAATGGTTTTGAATTTATTGGAGGAGAACCCGCCAGTGGGCCTGTCGAAATTCAACTTATCGAAGTATATACACGTGCCGACATGCTAAAAAAACAACTTCCAACCAATGGGAAACAGACCAATGGAGACATTTCTACCCTAATCTCTGGAGGAGAATTTTTTATCAATGCTACTCAAGGCGGACAACAACTCGTCCCTGCAGCAGCTTTTGAATTAAATGCCCCTACAACTAGTTTTGATCCTGAAATGACCATTTTTAGAGCCGAAAATTGTGACCGTGTAGATTGTGAGGTCGTATGGGAAGAGGATGATGATGCTCTAGTAAATGGAGGAGAAATGCAAAATCCTGATGGAACCTGGACCTCATCTTATGTAGCCCCATTGACAGGCTTTGGATGGACTAATTTGGACAGATGGTATTCTTACACAGGACCAAAGACAATGGTTTTAGTTGATGTGCCAGAGGGATTTGATGATAGCAATAGTGCTGTATATGTATCATATGATGGTGAACCTACTGCCCTTGCATTTTTTGACACCTATGACAGTACACTAGAGGTTTTTTCTGAGCACTACGGCCAAATGCCTATAGGACAACAAGTACATTTCATCTTTGTGTCTGTACAAGACGGAGATTATGTATACGCCATCCAGGCAGCCACAATAGTAGACGGCCATACCGAAGTGATCGGAACTACACAAGTCACCTCTGAAGCTGGCATTACGGCACTCATCAACGCTTTACCTTAAAACATATGTTTGTTTAGGTTTGTTGGGTAGAACTCTGGTCTCTGAAAAGAGGTCAGGGTTTCTACTTTTTTAAGCTCATTTATTTTGCTTACATTTAATACGATACAATGGGGGTTATCATCTGAATCAAAGACGATTGACTTCCTTTTCAAACAACCAACCATTATGAAAAGAATACATCATTTAACCTGGTTATTGATGGTCATTCTTCTACTGTTCCCCTCTTGTTCTGAAGATACTGACTGTGACGAAGGTCTTGTAGAGATCGTTAATAGTACCACGCCCTTGGACGCCCAGGATTATCGAGATAATGTCCTTGATTGTAGACTGCCCAGGGTGCAACGTTTTACTTTTCCCGCCTTTGAAGGAGGGGTTTTTAGAGGCGAGCAAAACACTCAGGTTTTTATTCCCGCTCAGAGTATTGTCGATCAAAATGGAGAGCCTATTGATGTCATCGTTACCTTAGAATTGATTGAAATGTACAACCCCGGTGAGGTGATAGCCTGCCAGTTGTCTACCAATGGTTTGAGCACAACGACTACGGTAGAACCGCTACTTAGCGAAGGGATATATTACGTCAATCTTGTTGTGCCTGGACAAACCATTACCTTACTCAATCCTATAAATGTGTTTACCCCTTCAAACAATGAAGCTTTGGTGCTGTCCCAATTTAATTCGTTGAGTTGTCAAGAGTTGGAATGTGAAGTACTATGGGAGATCAATCCGGATGCCGGGGTCGAACCTTCTGCTATAGACAATCCAGATGGTACGCTTATAACAGGATATCAAACCTCTGTATTTGAATTAGGATGGGTGAGTCTGAGCCGCTATAACCCTGATGACGCCCAGCGTACGATTGTATACAACAAAGCACCAAATACTTTTAACGGAAACAATAGTGATACTTTTTTACTTTATGAATCAGAAAGTATCGCGGTAGCGCTTTTTGATCGCTATGACGAAAGCTTAGATGTCTTTAGTGAAACCTACGGGCAAATACCAATGAATACCTCAGCCTCGTATATCTTGGTTACTCATCAGCAAGACATGTATCAATATGCCTGGCAGACTATAATGATAGGTAGCAATCAAATAGGTTTTACACCCGAAATTATGATAGCCTCCGAAACTGACTTTATCACACAGATCAACAGCCTCCAATAATAAGCCAACTATGAGAAATTTTACAATCTATATCGTGTTGGCTGTCGTAGCACTTGGTACTGCTGGGGCACAAGATAAGCCCTCGCCCCTTGCTCAAGACACCATCACAAGAAGAGCTCCAATATATTATGATGCTAATGGAAATCGCGTCAATTTTGGAGCTACCATGCCTCCACTCAATCAAATAGCAGGAGCACCTAAGGCCTATTACACCTATTATTGGGAACTAGGAGATGGCAGTTATAGTTTTGACAAAGAGCCTTCTCATGTCTATAAAAAGCCAGGTAACTACAATGTTAGGCTTTGGAGTACTAATAATTATGACAATGGTAAACCCCCAGAAAGCAGACCCAAAGCAGTAGTCATTGGAGCCACAGCCTCAGATGAACAAGCGAGCCTGGATACATCCGCTTTCGCGAAAGCGCCATCACTATTTTCCAATGATACCGACCTGGTTGTGCAACACAATAGAGAGCCCGTCCCAGATCAAGAAATGGTATTAATCACCAGTTATAAGAACACCACAGACTATACAACCAGCGGGAAGCTGTATCTCTTTTACAACGACCAACAATTTAAAAATGATAATTTTGAGATAAGCGATACCCGTCTGCATCACGGTGAAACTTTGATAGATGAATCACTAATCGCCCTACAGTTGGATCAAAATTATGGCTATAGTGATTTGGCCTCTTCCTCACCTATCATCATACCACCTAGAGGAATACAACAACAGGATAGCACCAAACGCATCAATCTTCCTCTTACCCTTGAACAAACCAAAGCCCTCTACCGCAAGAGTCAGGTTATTGAGTTTGACCAGATGCAGCCTGGAGAAGAACGCAATATTTTTCACACCTTAAAAACCACACCAGAAATGCTCAAAGACACTAGTGCTATTGTGACTTTGAGAACCATTTATGTGCCAGACAAAAATTATGACAATCACTCTGTTAAAGACACCGAATTAGAAATTGTCACCTCACATGACCCTAATAAAATGTCTTCAAATGGGACCATCTTAAATTATAGACTAGCACGTTTTAAGCGACTAAAATTTAAGGTACGGTTTCAAAATAACGGTGAGGGCCCCGCAAATACAATCAAACTTGAGGTAGACACCCCAGAAATGTTTGACCGCAATACCTTGGAAGTGATCGATATGTATCCCAAGTGTCGCATTTGTCCCAAAGATCGCGAGGTTAATTATTCATGTCTGGACACCATCCTCAAAAAAGACAAACTCATCTTTACCTTCAAGAAAATCTATCTCCCTGGCTCAGAACAAAAAAATGTGAAAGAGCGAGACTCTACCAAAGGCTTTGTCAAGTACTCTATGAAATTTGGCTCTGATTTTCACAAGATTAAAACGCGCAACCGTACCGCTATATACTTTGACAAAAATCCTCCTATATATACCAACTACAGTACGACACGTTTTACACCTGGACTATCTATAGGGGCTAAAGCAGGTACTATTTTTACCCCTGATCGAGAGAATAGTTCTGAGTATTTTGCAGGGATCACCCTTTCTCCCTTTAAATCATATCGCGGCTATGTTCAGGCCGAGTTATTCTTTTCGGCTGCCTCCTTTGAGACCCTGCGCAGTTTTGAGACAAGAGACATCAACGATATTGGTATCGAGAGTATTACGCGCTTTACCGAAGAAGCCAAGCAAAAGTCGATTACTGCTTATCTGGTGCCTATTTCCTACCGCTATAATCTCAACAATTTCTTGGCCATAGGAGGCGGTGTCCAGCTCAAGGCCGATCTCAACAGCAATTGTGAGACAGAAACAATAGGTGATTTTTCTCAAATCATACCCGGTGTTGGAGAAGTTGAAGATGATTCCCAAGACACGCTCCAACGCGCCAAATGTGACAAAGGGTTTGGCAACTTTAAAACTGGTGTGTTTATAGGAGCTAATGTGGGCGGTGTTCGTATTGGCCCAAGCGCAGGAGTCAGATATGTTTTAAATTTTGATGAGCCCACTTCCCAAATCCAGGTTTACGGCATCTGGAAGTTTTAATCGATAACAGCCTCTATGCTTGCAAAAGCCTCACTCTTAATTCAAAAAATCGCACTGCTTTTGGTCCTAACATACACTAGTGGCAACTTAGGACTTTCTAGAGCGGCTTATAAAAGCGCGCAACAACCCTCACTCACCGATCAAATTTACGAGAAGCTTGACACCTATTTAGAAGCACCCGATCTACAAACCACAGCTAGTTTTTCTAGCTGGCTCTATGCACAAAAACCTACGGCCAAAGATGCGGTATTAGCCAAAGTTATCAGCCTTTCCCATTTAGGTTATCACAGTAGGCAACTTGGTGATTTATCAAAGGCCATAGACTTTTATTCTCTGGCTTGGCATCTCTACAGAGTAGCTGCATTAGATGGTTTTGATATTCTAGAATCCTGCCTAAAACCTTTGGGCAATCTCTACACTCAAACCAATGCATATACTGAGGCTATAGAGATTCATCAACGCTATCTAAGCCTTGCC
>CAZJWI010000009.1:0-15583 GCA_964549485.1 uncultured Flavobacteriaceae bacterium | reverse complement strand
GGAAACGCTTTTGACCTTCTCGAACAAGTAGGTGATCGCAGTTTTGAAACGGTTTTTGTAACAGCCTATGATCAATACGCGGTAGATGCCTTAAATGCCCATGCCTCCTACTATCTCTTAAAACCTGTATCTATAGACGATCTTATCAAGGCGGTTGATTTTGTAAGCGATATTAAGAAAAAGGAAGCGGCGCTCGAAGAAAAAGTATTGACAGCCAATAGTCTTGGAGAGAAAGGGAAAATTACGATCCCAGTTCAAGATGGCTTTGAAGTGTTAGAAGCCCAGGATATTCTCTATTGCAAAGCCGATGACAACTACACCCAAATATATCTCAAATCGGGAACGCAGAAGCTAGTGAGTAAAACGCTAAAGTTTTTTGAGGTTGCCCTTGTCGATCTCGGTTTTGCTAGAGTGCATAAGTCCTATCTCATCAATGTTAATGAAGTCGTGGGCTATCGCAAAGGAAAAGGGGGGCAAGTGGTTCTGAGTAGCGGTAAAGAAATTATGGTTTCTGCTTCTAAAAAAGCCAATTTATTGGCGCATTTTCAATAAGCTAAAACGACTTACTCTCAAAGTGGGTATGCGGCATATGATTACCAACAAGAAATTCTAAGGTTGTCGTAGTTTCTACATTGGTATACATCTTATGTGCTACGGCAGTTGTGCTGCTAGTTCTCAGATCTGTTGTTTGAAGAACCGCTTTGGTTTGTTTTGCGACCGCAAGTCCGGAGTCAATTATCTTAACCGATGCCGGAAGTATTTGCTTAAGCAGGGGTATCAAATACGGGTAATGACTGCAACCCAGTACCAGATAATCAATTTTTGCAGCAATCATGGGTTGCATATAATCGCGTAATAAGTCGCGCATCTTGTCAGAATGGATATCCCCATTTTCTATCATAGGAACCAAGCCTTTGCCCTCGACTTCAACAAGTTCTAAATCTTGTGTAAATCGCTCGGAAGTATCAGCAAAGAGCTTACTGTTGAGCGTGCCCTTAGTAGCGAGTATCCCAATTGCTTTATTTTCAGATCGAGCAGCAGCAGGCTTAATAGCCGGTTCTATTCCTATGATGGGTGTCTGGTACGTAGCTCTTAAATAACTAATAGCATTAGTGGTTGCTGTATTACAGGCCACGACTATAATTTTGGCGCCAAGACTCAGCAAGAAATCGGTGTTTTTTTTACAAAGCGCCCTAATTTCTTCTGGGCTTTTAGAGCCGTAAGGAGCATTGATACTATCGGCCAGATAGATCGTAGATTCATAGGGCATCAGGCTGGTGATTTCTTTCCAGATCGAAGTGCCGCCAACGCCGCTGTCAAAAATTCCTATAGGTCTTGAATCACTCATGGTTTTGGAAAAGGCAAAAAAAAACTACCTACACGAATGTAAGTAGTTTTTGTGATTTTACGCTTTCGCGAAAGCCAAATAAGATATATTAAATACCTAAGTCGGCCTTAACGTCATTTAAGAGATCGTAACCGTCTGCCATGATCACTCCTGCAGCTCCTGTAGTAGAGTCAAGAACATACTGGAAACCTTTGGCGCGGGCCACTTTCTGAATAGCAACACGTGCTTTTTCAAGAATAGGCTTTAAAAGGTCTTGTTCTTTTTGCTTTAGATCATTTAAAGCGTTCTGACGATATTCCATGATCTTTTGTTGTGTCTCCTGTACCTCGCGCTGACGTGCAATATTCGTTTCTTCTGTTTGCTGATCGGCCTCATTGGCGTAGCGCTTCATCGTATTTTGAAGTTCTGTTCCCATTTCGTTGATCTGAGCGTCATAAGAACGTTGAAGTTTTTCAAGTTCTCCAATAGCTGCTTGATACGTAGGCATAGCTTCTACTAACTTTTGCGTTTCAATATGCGCAACTTTAGAATCTTGTGCCTGCACAAATCCTGAAGTTCCAAGGATAAAAGCAAATGCTATTAATACGTGTTTAATGTGTCTCATTGTAATCTAATTTAAGTTATAAGTGTTATATAAATAGGGTTATTAAAATCCTCCATCGCCACCATCAGGGTTCCCGGGAGGTTTGTTGCGATTTTTTCGCGCCTCCAATATGGAGTCTCTTCTTCTTTTTCTTGCTGCCAGGGCAGAATCTTTCTTACGTTTGCGTTCTTCTAATAAAGCTTGTCTAGCAGCTTCTCTATCCTGTCCGTTGGCACCACTGCTACCATTATTTCGCTTGGCAGCACGTATGGCATCCAAACTATCCTTTTTGCGTTGACGCTCTTCTAATAATTTCTTACGACGCTCTTCAAATTCTTTTTTGCGCGCTTCACGCTGTTCCTCTCTAGCTTTTGCTCTAGCGTCAAGTGCTGCTTCGCGCTCGGCCTTTTTGGCTTCGATGGCTTCTTGTCGTGCTTGAATTTCTCGGTCTTCTTCTACCGTTCTAGCCTCATCGCGAGCCAAGTCCTTTTTATCTTTTTTGCTATTTACCTGAGTTCTCTTGGCAGCTCGAGTAATACTGCGCAGGACTTGATCGCTGATATCTAAACGCTCTGCTGTATAAAGCATCATCAGATCTGATGATTTGTCAAAGACTAAGTCGTACTTCTTGTTTTTTGATATTTCCTGTACCGAGTTAAAGACTTGATCCTGTACTGGCTGTACCAATTGACGCTTTTGAATCATTAGATCTCCTCCGGGCCCAAATCGCTTTTGTTGATACTCTAATATCTGTTGTTCTTCATAATCAATTTCTTCCTGTCGCTCTTCAATCAACTCTTTAGTGAGCAGTACACGCTCGTTGTTGAGTTGTTTTTTCATCTGTTCGATTTCGCTAAGTTTTGCCTCGATTTCACTTTTCCATCTATTTACTTTTTGATCGAGTTGTTGTGAGGCTTCTTGATATTCGGGTACATTTTCCAAAATGTAATCCATGTCAATATATCCTACACGAAGCGATCGCTGTCCCATAACAGAAATGCTTATTAAAAATAGTGTGGCAATACTTACAAAAATTCTTGTTCTCATAATTGATTAGCGAATGGTTAGAAATAATCGTGCCAAAGATTAAAATTGTTGTCCTATAATGAAATGTGTTTCCCATCCGTTTGGTTGTGATAAACCAGGAATTGGGTCAAATCCATATCCAAAATCAAGCCCTAATAATCCAAAAGCAGGCATAAATATACGAATTCCTGCTCCAGCCGATCTGTTTAATTGAAACGGGTTATAGTCTCTAAAATTGTCATAGGATGCTCCAGCCTCTGCAAAGGTGAGTGCATAGATCGTAGCTTGAGGATTAAAACTGATTGGATATCTCAATTCTAAGCTAAATTTATTGTAGATCGTTGCCCCGTCATTACTGTCTAGGTTAGTGGCTGCACCACGATCTAATGGAGTTACAGATTGGTTGGGATATCCCCTTAGTCGAATCACCTCACGACCGTCTAATGCAAAGCCTCCAAGTCCATCTCCTCCTAAGAAGAAACGCTCAAAAGGTGGCACTCCACGATCAGAATTATATGCACCTAACCAACCAAATTCGGTATTGGTTTGAAGTACGAGCTTATCCCATATGCGGGTATACCAAGTACCATTAAATTTGACTTTGTAAAATTCGAGCCAGTTAAAACGCTGTTGGTCAATACGACCTATTTCTTCCGGATCCTGATTGGCGATAGCCTGTTCACGTTGCTCTCTCAATGCACCATAATCTACGCCATTAAAAAGTGAATACGGAGGAGTAAGTTTAGCAGTTATCGAGAATTTTGACCCTCCTAAAGGAAATATAGGGTTGGTAAACGTATTATCCCTACTAATACCAATAGTATAAGCAAGATTCTCAGATGAACCATTTCCAAAGGTAAATAAACCAGAAGTGTAATTGCGCAAATCAAAATGCTGAAAACTAATAGCATGTGAAAGGGTAAAATTACGATCGGGCCACTGCAAACGTTTGGCAAGTCCAATAGAACCACCAGTGATGAGAAAACGACGATTTCTGTCTACGTCAAAACCTCGTGAGTTGTTATTTCTATTAAATAAGAATTGTACCGTATGTGAGAATGAGGCCGAAAGTTGTACGGGCTTTCTTCCTCCAAACCACGGCTCGGTAAGTGACAAACTATAAGTTTGGAACAATTGACTTGCTTGCGCTCTAAGCGAAAAACGCTGACCATCTCCCATAGGAAGTGGGCGATAGGCATCCTTATTAAAAATGTTTTGTATAGAGAAATTGTTAAACGATAACCCAAGTGTTCCTACAAAACCACCGCCACCAAAACCTCCTTGTAGCTCAATCTGACTAGCACCTTGTTCTACTACGTTGTATTCTAAGTCTAGTGTACCGTTTTGCTCGCTTACATTTTTAAACTCAGGAGTGAGTTGTTCTGGATCAAAGAATCCGAGACGACCTAATTCTCGAATCGTGGTAACCACGGCTTTCTTGCTGTATTGCTGTCCGGGTCGTGTACGCAATTCTCTGTAAATGACATGGTCTTTTGTTTTGTCATTTCCTTTGATAGTAATATTGTTGAAATAGGCTAGTTTTCCTTCTACAATTCTAATTTCAAAGTCGATGGTGTCGTTGGTTACACTTACCTCGACCGGATTAATTCTAGAAAATAAGTAACCGCTGTTCTGGTACAAATTGGCCAGATCATCGGCATCGGGATCTCCCGTTTTCTCTATGCGTTCTTTAAGTACAACACCGTTATAGACATCACCTTTACTAAGACCTAACTGAGCTTTTAATTGCTTATCGGAGTACACCGTATTACCAATAAAGTCAATATCACCGATATAATATCTATTTCCTTCTTCTACGGTAAGTTGGAGACTAATGCGATCATCTTCATTTCTTATAATCGTATCTGAGACAATTCGAGCATCTCTAAATCCATTCTCTTTATACTTATCGATGATGGCTACTTTATCTGCCTCGTAATCGGCACGAATATATTTGGAGCGTTTATAAAAACGAAGTGGCATGCGCTGCTTCGTATTTTTCATAGCTCCGCGCAATTTTCTGTCAGATAATTCACTATTGCCATCAAAACTGATCTCATCAATTTTGACACGCTCTCCCTTGTCAATATTGATTAACATATTGACCTTATTCTTTGCCACTGTATCTTCTGCTTCTAAGGTATTTACAAACACCTTGGAGTTAAAGTATCCTTTTTTGCGATAGTGGTTTTCGATAAAATTCTTGGTGGTAGTAATGAGGTTTTCGGTAACTTTTGCTCCCTTGTTGAGCCCATTATCTTTAATAAAGGGTGCTGCTTTTTTCTCTTTTACACCTCTAATTTTAACTTCATTAAGTTCTGGTACTTCCTGTATGTCTAATCGCAGTCCAACTTTTTTTCCTTCAAGAGAAACTACGTATAAATTGATATCTGAAAATAATTCCAGATCCCATAATTTTTTGATGACATTACTAATCTTTTCTCCAGGAAGGTAGAGACGTTCTCCTACTCTAAGACCTGTAAATGCGATCACGGTATTTTCGTTGTAGGTAGTAGTGCCGGTAACCTCAATACTGCCTATTTCGTATTTGGTATTACGATCAAGCGGTAGATCTCGTTGAGCCTGGGTAAGCGCGGTGCTTAATAAAAGCACAAACAATGCTACTTTTTTAAGGATAGCATTGCTGATAAATCTAGTGGAGTTGTTCACTTGTCTTTCCAAATCGTCGTTCTCTTTTCTGATAATTAAATATTGCGTCGTGCAAGTGAGCTTGCGTAAAGTCTGGCCAAAGTACATCGGTAAAATAAAATTCTGCATAAGCAATTTGCCAAAGTAAAAAATTACTTACTCGTTGTTCGCCACTGGTGCGAATGAGTAAATCTACTTCAGGTAAATCATGGGTGTAAAGATGCTTATTTATACAAGACTCATCTATTTCGTCTATTGAAATTATGTTATTTTTAACTTTAAGACATATTTCTTTAACCGTATTCAAAACCTCTTCTCTAGCGCCATAGCTAAGGGCTAGCGTGAGTCGGAGTCTTTTATTGTTTTTAGTCTTCTTTATGACTTCTTCAAGTTCGCTCTGCGCTTTTTTTGGCAAAGAATTAATATTTCCAATAGTGTTTAAGGAGATATCATTCTTCTGAAGCGTCTTTATTTCTTTTTTAAGCGAGGAAACCAATAAACGCATCAAGGTATCTACTTCGAGTTTGGGTCTGTTCCAATTTTCGGTAGAAAAAGCGTATAGTGTCAAATAGGGAATTCCGAGTTGAGCACAGCCTTCAACCACCTCTCTTACACTTCGAGTGCCACGTTCGTGTCCCGCAGCGCGCAAAAGGCCTTGCTTTTTTGCCCAACGGCCATTACCATCCATAATGACGGCAATATGCCCAGGTAATTTGTCTAAATCTAAGTCGTCTTTTGTGACCATTCTCATATTAGAATGCACAGAAACAGGGTCTCCGTCCGAAAGTAAATGTCAGGGTTATTCCCGAAAACACATACCAGTCGTTATTACTATTATTTCCAAATGTAGTCGTTAGGCCTTCATTGTTGTCTGGGGCACTGCCGTCCAAGTTGTCTGTCAATGTGTAACGAGCGCCCACTTCTAGAGCGATAACTGCCTTACGTCCCAAAGCAGCTTTGTAGCCCATTACCATAGGAATAGCTACATCCCAGGATGAACCGGTCTTTACCAGCGCATCTCTTCTCACATCAACTGCAAACTCATCATGGTTAAAATATGTCAACCCTGTATATAAATAGGGGGTAGAAGGACTTCTACCGCTAAACATATTAAATTCCCAGAACGTGTATTCCAGTCCTAACGATACTTCTTTGACGCTATTTGTGAATTCGTACCCTCGCTCCTGACGTCTAGGATCATCGCTCTTTACATCTTCACTTGATAATTGTGAAAACAAAGCAGTGAGTCTAAACGAGTGTCGCGAGCTGCGATTCCATTTTACAATACCCCCAAAAACAGGGCTTTTAGGAGCAATAAATGTAGTCGATCCAACATCTCCTACAAAATTTGAACCTCCGGCATAAACACCCACTTCATACTGTTGTGCTGATACAGAAAAACTCCAAAAAATGGCGATTATAAAAATCGTCAAATACCTCATATAGCTTCAAAAGTTTGCAAATATAATAATATTGTGCTCGTTACGACAATTCGTGGAGAGAATGTATACGGTTTTGTGCTGAGCCTCCTTATGTAGGGCAGTAGCAGGTGACTGTATAGGCTTTCGCGAAAGCGCAGACCAGATTTGCGTAAGTGGACACCTCTACTTAACAATGAATCGTCAAAAATATTGTTTAATTACGCTTATCTTCTCCCCACAGTAGTTTTTTGCGAAGCGTTTTTAAAAAGGTCTCTTCTTCGAGCACGATAAGCGACACCGAAAATGGGGCTTTGCGTATACGAATTAGCGTGTCATTGGCAAGGGTTGCAATACGTGAGTCTAGCGAAATTAAATGTTGATCTTCTCGTCCGGAAACTCGTAGGCTAATCTCCATGTGATCACCAATAACCAGCGGTCTGGCATTGAGATTATGTGGCGCTATAGGAGTAAGTACAAAACTTGAGGTGCCTGGGGTAATCACAGGACCTCCGCAACTCAAAGAATAGCCGGTAGATCCGGTAGGGGTTGCTACAATCAAGCCATCTGCCCAATAATTGGTCAGGGCTTCACCATTGATGGTAGTCTCGACCGAAATCATCGATGTGGTGTTTTTTCGGCTTACGGCAACTTCATTTAAGGCAAAGTTTAAATCTTTAAAAGACTGCTGGCCATCGTCTAGAGTTACTTCTAATAACGAACGTCGCGATAGTTGATAATTGCCCTTGAGTATATGAGAGACGCAATGCGCTATGGCTTCTTTTTTGATCGTAGCCAAAAATCCTAAACGGCCTGTATTGATTCCAACAATTGGGATGTCCAAGTCTCTGACGTAAGTTACGGTCTTGAGCATAGTTCCGTCTCCGCCAATGCTAAAAAAGAGATCATAAGAAGAATCCAGTTCTTCAAAAGTCGAAAAATGAGAATAGGCTTTTTCTATTGCTTCATTTTTGTGGATGAGTTCCAAAAAATTCTTTTCTATAATGACATCTACCTTCTGCTCGTCTAATAGGTCGAGTAATTGTTGAACGTATTTTGCAGAGTCTTTGTGATAGAATTGACCGTAGATACCAACTTTCATCTGCTTAAATATTTAGATATTTTTCTAGGTATTTGGAACGGTCTCTCAGTTCTTTTACAAAGGTGTCTTCCTGATGACTCGATACGATATTATAGCTATATCTTCTAAAGGCCGCAAGGATATCATTAAAATTGGCGCGGCCAATTTTTATAGAGATCTCGGCAACATCATTTTCTATTTTGGAAATAAAGGCACCTAAGATAGTACCATCGTTAGACTCGACAATTTGACTGACTTCGCTAAAACTATAATCCAAGACGCCTTTTTCGATAATCACCACACTTCCTGGCTCGGCAATAAATGGGGTGTTGTTAAAAAAATGCATCACATCGGCTAGCTCGTAATATCCCAGATACATGCCTTTTTCATCAAGCACTGGCATTATGTTGGTGCTATGTTGGGCAAAGGCTTCTAGAATGTCTAACCAATTGGTTTGGTAACGAACAAAGAAATGCTGATAGGCGTGGCGATAATCGGCAATGGGATTACTCGCGTCGTAGCAGTGGGCGTCATTCTCGGCCAGGGCACCTATATAATCATCACCATTGGCGATAATAATATGAGAATAGGTGGTTTGACTAAAAATAGTCTGTGCATCTCCTACCTTTGCCGTTAAGGAAATAGGATTGACATCATTTATAATAAAATCTGTTATGGTCATAGTTGCAAAATAATGAAAAATAAGCCGCCTAGCGAAGGTGTCTTTGTATTTTTGTGCCAAATTCATACCAAAACGTATTATGACCTTTTTAAGTGTAAATGTGAATAAAATTGCCACTCTGAGAAATGCTAGAGGTGGGGATGTGCCCAATTTGGTAAAGGCTGCTTTGGATATAGAAAAATTTGGAGCTCAAGGTATAACCATACATCCGCGACCAGACGAGCGTCATATCAGGTATCAGGATGCCCGTGATCTCTCTCAGGTAGTGACCACAGAGCTAAATATCGAAGGAAATCCAAATCCTAAATTTGTAGACCTGGTTCTCGCTTGTCAACCAGCACAAGTTACCTTGGTGCCAGACAGTGTAGACGCCATCACCTCTGATGCAGGCTGGAATACTGTAAAACACGCTAGTTTCTTAAAAGAAATCATTACCGAGTTTAAACGAAATAAGATCAGAACCTCCATATTTGTAGACCCAGATCCAGCCATGGTAGAAGGGGCCAAACATACGGGTACAGATCGTATCGAATTATACACCGAGGCCTATGCGAAGGGGTATGCCCAGGGCAATCTTGCTAGTATCGACCCTTATATTGCAGCAGCCAAAACGGCTATGACTTTAGATATAGGTATAAATGCAGGTCACGATTTGTCCTTGGATAACGTACAGTATTTTAAAGAGCACATTCCAGGCTTACTGGAAGTGTCAATTGGCCATGCCCTGATTGCAGAAGCACTTTATATGGGCTTAGCCTCTGTCATAGAACAATACCGTCAAAAACTCAAGTAATGTTACACAGTAAAATTATAGGTAAGGGAGTGCCCCTTGTCATTTTGCATGGCTTTTTGGGAATGGGTGACAATTGGAAAACCCTTGGGAAACAATTTGCAGATCATGGCTATCAAGTGCACTTGGTAGATCAACGCAATCACGGTCGCAGTTTTCACAGTGACGATTTTAGCTATGACTTTATGGCTCGAGACCTCAAAGACTATTGCGAGGCCCATACATTAGAAAATATTGTGTTGTTAGGTCATTCTATGGGAGGAAAAACGGCGATGACTTTTGCTACGACTTATCCCGATAGTGTGTCCAAACTGATCGTTGCCGATATCGCACCAAGGTATTATCCGCAACACCATCAAACTATATTGGAAGGTCTTCAAGCACTGGCTCAAGACCAACAGGCACTGTCTGGACGCAAAGAAGCCGAAGATTTTTTGGCTACCTATGTCCCAGATATGGGAACCCGCCTTTTTTTGTTAAAAAACTTGTATTGGGTTGTCCCAGGTAAAAAACTTGGATTGCGAATGCACTTGCCCGCGCTTATACGGCATATCGATCAAATAGGTATGGCTTTACCAGAAGGTGTCCGCTTTGATAAAGACACACTGTTTTTACGAGGGGAGAAATCAGACTATATCAAAGATGAGGACATAGATGAGATTCACCGCGCTTTCGCGAAAGCGCATATAGTCACCATTGCTGATGCTGGGCATTGGTTACACGCAGAAAATCCGCAACTTTTTATGAAAGAAGTCCTAAATTTTTTATAACATTGCTATCAACTATTTATTATGCATACATAATAAATAGCCGAAAAAACCCTATGCTATTGAATTTTTGGTAAATTTGATAGCATATTTTTAAAGAATGAACAATTCCCTTAACTAATTGAAATTATGAAAAAAGTATTAAGTGTTTTAGTACTATTACTCGTTTGCGGTGTGACGTATGCTGGTGGTTATCGTGTGAGTCTTCAAGGACAACGATCACTTGCAATGGGGCACACAGGTGTGGCAGTAGTCAACAATGCAGAACTTGCCTTTTTTAATCCGGCAGGTCTTGTTTACCTTGAAAACAAATTGAACATTGCAGCTGGAGTCTCAGGAGTCTTCTCTGACGTAGCCTTTCAAAACGCCGAATTTGGGCAGCAAGCACAAACGGATAGTCCTACCGGGACACCCTTCTATTTTTATGCAAGCTATGCCGTCTCAGAATCGATTAGTGTTGGTCTGGCAGCATATACGCCTTTTGGTAGTAGCGTAGAATACGAACAAGATTGGGCCGGATCTCATCTAGTCAATAATATTGAACTTGCCGCTATCTATATCCAACCTTTACTGTCTGTAAAACTAGGAGATGTATTTAGTTTTGGTGGAGGTCCAATTTATGTAAGTGGTTCGGTTAATTTTAATCGAAACCTCAATAGAACCCTTACCGATATAGAGGGTAATCGCTCTAATGTAACTCTAGATGCAAGTGGGGTAAACGCCTGGGGATGGTCTGCAGGAATCATGTTTAACCCAACCGATGACTTACATTTTGGAATGAATTATCGTTCTAGAATTGATGTAGAAGTAGAAAATGGTGATGCAACTTTTGCCAATGTGCCTAACTCGCCTCTAGCCCCTGTAGCTAATGGTACTGTAGGTTTTGATGCTTCTCTGCCTTTACCTGCAGAGTGGACGGTAGGTATGTCTTATGAATTGGGAGAAAAGTGGACTTTCGCTTTTGATTACAACCTGGCCGTGTGGAGCGCTTATGACTCTCTGGATATAGATTTCCTTCCAGAGGATGTGCCAGATTCAGTAAACCCAAGAAACTATGATGATGCCTCAACCTATCGTTTTGGTGTCCAGTATGTGGCCAATAGCAAAATTACTTTGAGAGCGGGTTACTACTTTGATGAAACCCCAGTGCAAGAAGGATTTTTTGCGCCAGAAACACCAAGAAATGATTCTCACGGATTCACAGGAGGACTTTCCTTTAATGTAAGTGACAAATTCTCAATAGATGCCTCGTTTTTATACTTGCGATTTGAAGAAGTTGACGCAAGTTACAATGGTTATACCGAAAACGGTGAAGTGGTACCATTTGGAGGAACGTATAAGTCAAGTGCCTTTGTTCCTGGTTTAGGAGTGAGCTATAAATTATAAATAAGAAATAAAATGAAAAAATATATATATACGCTAGCAGCCTTAGCGATCGGTTTTACTTCTTGTGAGCCCGAATTAGATAATCCTGTAGATGAAAATTTCTACACCGCCGGAAGTGCCGACTTTTCAAATTACGTGGCCGTAGGTAATTCACTAACTGCTGGATTTGCAGATGGTGCCCTGTACATCACAGGACAAAATGATTCATATCCAAACATCATGGCTCAGCAATTTGAGCTTGTAGGTGGTGGTGAATTTGCTCAACCGCTAATGGCCGATAATCTTGGAGGTCTCAAATTGAGCGGGACGCAAATCACAGATAACAGACTTGTATTGGCTGTAGATGCCAACGGCAACCCTGGGCCAGCTGTGTTAGCGGGAGACCCTGCGACAGACATTTCAAACGTACTATCGGGGCCTTTTAATAATGTAGGCGTACCTGGTGCAAAATCGTTTCATCTGTTAGCTCCTGGTTACGGAAACGCACAAGGCGTACTTACAGGACAGGCCAACCCTTATTACGCACGTTTCGCTTCTGAGCCTAATGCCACAGTAATTGGAGATGCTATTGCTCAGAGCCCAACCTTTTTCACACTTTGGATAGGGAATAACGATGTATTGTCTTTTGCTACCTCTGGTGGTATTGGCGTAGATCAAACTGGTAACTTAGATCCATCTACTTATGGTGGTAATGATATTACAGATCCTAATGTTTTTGCAAGTGTTTATGCCAATCAAGTAGAATTATTGGTAGGTACTGGTGCCAAAGGAGCTTTGGTAAACCTTCCAGATGTTACCTCATTGCCGTATTTCACGACAGTGCCATTTGCGCCTTTAAGCCCTGCAAATCCTGATTTTGGGCCTTTAATTCCTACTTTAAATGCGACTTATGCTCAGCTCAATGGTGCCTTTGCCTTTTTAGGAGTGCCAGAGCGTTCCATTTCTTTTGCAACAGACGCTGCTAGTGCTGTTGTAATTAAGGATGAGTCTTTGGTAGATATATCAACACAGCTTACACAAGTATTAATTGGTGGAGGACTTGATCCTACAACTGCAACCTTATACGGTCAGCAATATGGACAAGCAAGACAAGCTACTGCTTCAGATTTATTGGTCTTACCTAGTTCTGGTATTATAGGTCAATTAAATCAAGAGCGTTTTGATCAACTAGTGGCTCTTGGGGTGCCAGCAGCCACAGCAGGTCAACTTGCTGTCAATGGTGTGACTTGGCCATTAGAAGATCGATGGGTATTGACAACTTCAGAGCAAGCCGCTGTGACTGCTGCCCAGACCTCATACAATGCAACTATTCAGGCCTTGGCTCAACAAAATGACCTGGCCTATGTAGACGCTAGAAGCGTACTTCAGCAAGTTGCAGGAGGTGGTTTACCATTTGACGGTGGTGTGATCACATCAGAGTATGTAACCGGAGGAGGTTTTTCCCTTGATGGTGTACATCCTACACCTAGAGGATACGCGCTTACGGCCAATACAATCATCGATGCGATTAACGCGAAGTACGGGTCTACTATTCCTAAGGTAAATGTAGGAGAGTACAATACGGTAACTATTAGTAACGACATTAATTAAGTCGAAACTTTCAATTAAAAAAAGCGCTTTAGTTTTCTAAAGCGCTTTTTTTGTACCTTTTTGTTTCATTTATTAATACAATCAACCTAAACCTATGAAATCTATTCTAAAAGTATTACTCACGGCCATAGCCGTTGTCGTTTTGGCTAAGCTACTGCCTGGTGTGGCGGTAAGTGGTTTTGTGTCGGCAATTATTGTCGCTATAGTCATTGCCATACTGCGCTTTATCGTAAAACCTATATTAGTCATACTCACTATTCCTATAACTATTTTGACCTTCGGGTTATTTCTTTTTGTCATCAACGCTTTAATCATCATGATGGCCGATTATTTTATAGATGGTTTTGCCGTAAGCAATTTTTGGATTGCACTCTTATTCAGTATTCTATTGAGTATTTTTCAAAGTATCCTTTTTAGTTTTCTCAAAGAAGATAAAAAGTCCTAAAAGACAACTAATTAAAAGGTTGTCGCAGTCTAAAAAAATCCGTACTTTTGCCGACCTTAAATTAAGATACGAATGGATATTACAAGAGATCAAATTGACGAGCTAAATGCAGTAGTAAAAGTCGCTATAGCAAAAGACGATTACAAAGAAAAGGTAGACAGTATACTAAAAAACTACCGTAAGACTGCAAATATTCCTGGCTTTAGAAAAGGACATGTCCCAATGGGTCTTGTTCAAAAGCAATATGGAAAAGCTGTTCTTGTTGATGAGGTAAATAAGTTATTACAGGATGCCTTAGGGAAGTATCTCACAGAAGAAAAACTAGATGTACTAGGAAACCCGCTTCCAAAGAATCAAGAAGAGTTTGATTGGGATGCAGAAGATTTCAACTTTGAATTTGAGTTGGGCATGGCTCCAAAATTTGAAGTAAAGCTAAAATCGAAAAAAGCCATTCCGGCTTATGAAATTGTTGCCGATGACGCTATGATCGACAATCAGATCAAGACAATTCAAAAGCAATACGGAAAAATAAGCCCTCAAGACACGGTTACCGAAGATGCAGAAGTAACAGGTACCTTTTTAAATGAAGAGGCTGGTATAGACCACGCAGCTACTTTTGAAGTGGCTACTGTAAAAGGAAAACGCAATCTCGACAAGTTTAAAGGAGCCAAAGTAGGTGATGTGTTGACCTTGAAGACAAAAAATCTCTTTAATGAGCCACAGGATTATCGTACGGCTCTTCAAAAATCTGATGATGAGGCCAATGAGCTTAATGCTGAGGTGAGTTTTACTATTACCGAGATCAACAAACGTGAACCTGCAGATTTGGACCAAGAGTTGTTTGATAAGCTGTTTGGTAAAGGCGTGGTGAGCTCTGTAACCGAATTAAAAGCAAAAATTAAAGAAGATGCAGAGCGTCAGTTCAAACAGCAAAGCGATCAGCAGTTGTTAAATGACGTTACCGAACGATTAATCGAAGAAACCAAATTTGATTTACCAGCTCAGTTTTTACAAAAGTGGATTCAATCTACAGGAGAGAAGCCATTGACTACAGAAGAAGCTGTTGAAGAGTACAATCGCTCTGAGAAGGGATTGAGATACCAATTGATCGAAGGAAAAATCATTGAAGAAAATAAGCTTCAGGTAACCTTTGATGAGTTGAAAGCTTATGCCAAAGAAATGATCAAAGCGCAGATGATGCAATTTGGACAAATGAATCCTGAAGAAAAAGAGCTAGACGATATCGCTGCTAGAATTTTAGGAAATCAAGAAGAGGTAAAACGCCTGTCAGAGCAGCTAATGAATCAAAAAATGTTGAATTTCTTAAAGGAAAATGCAAATCTTAAAACTAAGAAAGTCACTTTTGATGAATTTGTTAAGGAAGTATACAATTAGAATACTATTCTAATTATAAGTATCTTTAAGGCGTGTTACTCATAGAGTAATACGCCTTTTTTAACTAAAAAAATTGGACTAAAAGTTATATGGATTACGGAAAAGAATTTAAAAATTTTGCGATCAAAGATCAGGGTGTAAGCAGTACGTATTACGACAAGATTGTAAGTAGTATGTATCCGCAGGCACTAACGCCAAATATTATTGAAGAGCGCCAAATGAACATTGCCATCTTTGATGTGTTCTCAAGATTAATGATGGATCGTATTATATTCCTTGGAACGGGAATAAATGACCAAGTTGCAAATATTATACAAGCACAGTTATTATTCTTGGAGAGTACAGATTCTTCTAAGGACATTCAAATTTATATAAACTCTCCAGGAGGAAGCGTTTATGCTGGTTTAGGTATATATGACACTA
>CAZJWI010000008.1:0-7973 GCA_964549485.1 uncultured Flavobacteriaceae bacterium | reverse complement strand
GGTTAATCTTCCTAAGTAATCGCCTACCTATAAGGGTTTAAACAAAGCGAACCATCAGGAATGAAAACATTACGACTTTCGATTTTTAATCACCTTTTTTAGATAGCTCTTCAATGATTTTTCTAAGGCATAATCTATGGGTTGGTCACCGTTATTTGTTTTCGCTTTAAGTGCGGCACCTTTATCGATAAGAGCATCAATCATGGATTTGTTTTCCATCCCACTCTGAATCGCTAAATGCAGCGGGGTTTCTCCATTTCGATTTTTGACATTGATACTAGCCCCTGCTTCAAGTAGTATACGCAGCAGTTCAAAGTTTTCTTTGTTAGATGCATTGACAATCATATGAAGCGGATACTGGCCGTCACTAAAGGCCACCGTAGGGTCTATGCCATTTGCAATGAGCAAAGCCACACCTTCCACAAAATTATAAGAAACTGCGGTTTGAAGAGATTCTTGGGTGGGTTGAGCCCCATTTTCTAAGAGAAGCCCAAAAGCCTCGGCTTGTTTATAACGCAAGGCATCTTCAAAACCAACTTGGGGGTCTAGGCCTCTTTGCAATAATGACGCAACTACTTTTGCGTTGCCTTTACGAGCCGCAGTAGCCATAAAATTAGGGTCGACCGTAGTCGATTTGTCTAACAATAGAAGAATAATATCTTCATTTTTGGTTTCCATGGCCTCTTGTAAGGCATCTGTTGGGGTAGCTCCTTTTTCGAGTAAATACTCAGTTATTTCGACATTGGCGGTTTGAGAAGCTGCCACGATCGCATCGTCTACATTGGCTGTACCTTTTTCTATCAAAACCTTTGACAATTCTAGATTCTCCTTTTTTACCGCTTCCTGAATATAGGCAGGATTTAAGGTTTGTGCTCCGCTTTGAATCAAATATGTTGTAATCGCAACATTTTCGCGGTCAATGGCTTCGGTCATTCCTTCATTGGGATCGGCATCGTTGGTTACTAATAATTGAACCATAGGTAAGCTTTGGTTAGATACCGCAATAGCAACAGCCTTGGAAGGATTAATATCTTCTCGTTTTAAATTAATAACGGTTTCTGCCAGGGTTACTTTATCCTGCTTTACTGCTTCTTTTAATGCAATTTCTGGAGAACCCTCATAAATTATCAGGGCATCTTCAAATAATTGAGCATCTTCGCGCGCTACGGCATAAGCAAAAACAGCCTCTGGTTTGGCCCTATTTTTAAGGCTGACCTCAATTCCTGGTTTGAAGTCCTTTTCTATAGCATAATCTAGAGCCTCGGTAGCTTCACCACCATTTTTGAGAGCGAGGTCCAAAATTTCTGCATTTTGATTGTCTGTAGCCAGGTTGGCCGCTGTGTTATCCTCTAGTTTTGCATTCTTTTTTACAAAATAGTCAAAGAGCTCGGTGTCGTTGATACGCGCCACTACTTCTAAGGTTTCTCCACTAGCTTCGGTGACCGGAACAATGACATTTTTTAAAGCTTCATTGTCAAACTGCGTCGCTTGTTCGAGTATATACGCATCAGCGATAGCTCCAAGTTGGATAAATTTGGACGCCATTTCCTCGTCATTATTTGCCGCTGCAAGGAGGAGTTCATTTTTACCAGCTTCAAACTCTTCAAATTCTTCACTCATTAATGCCTTAACTGTGGGGTAGTGGTAAATCTTTAGCGCTTGTGCCAGATCATTATTTCTTGGTTCTGCGCCTTCGCGAAATAGCGCATAGATGGCATGTGCATCTTTATAGGCCACAGCTTTAAAAATCATATTATTTTTGGGCTTGGCTCCGCGTTCTAGTAAAATCAATACTTTTTGAGAATCGTAATATTCTGGTTCAAATGCGATGTCAAGATCTTCGGTGGTAGGAATGACACCATTATCTATGACAAAGTTTAAGACTGCTGCACTTTGATTATTGGTTAGGATAGCCTTGATGATCCCAGAAGAGGTGGGATTCCCATTTTGATTAAATAGGGTGGTGAGTGTTTCAATATCGCCTACAGCCGCTGCAGCTACGAGCTCGGTGTCTAACACATAATTATAGGTGGTGGTTGTATTTTCTAAATAGCCTTTGTCTTTGAGAAGTTCTAGCGTGTAGGTAATATTATAGACGTCCTTATCTACTGTTTCTAGTTCTACATCTTTTTGAACTACTTTGAGTAAGGCATCTTTATAGACTGTTTTAGCCTCTCTCGTTCCCGAAACTCTGAGGGTCTTACGATCCTTGCTTTTAAAAAGTTTTTTAGTGTCATCCCAAACACTCACGTAACCCCGATTTAGGTCTTCTGGCTTGATGGTGATGATGACATTTCTATCAATATCAATGACCTCGTCTGTGATTAAGGTTTCCAATCTAATCCCACCGTATTCTACCAATGGAAGTTGTTTTAGGATGGCGTCGTCTTTGGAGAAACCACCAAAAAAGATATCACCTGTATAATCGTTGGGATCTTCTGTATCACGTCCTACACTCGTTTTGACAATTTGAGTCAATTTTTGTTTAAAGCGCAGTGAATATTTGGTGTAGAATATTGGATCGAGTGGTTTTTGAATTTTCTCTTTTACAGATTGTTGATACAACCTGGTAACGCTATCCAATAGCTCAATCTTTTTTGATTTATCTTCTACACCTGGCATAGGTACATTACGCAAGAGCGCAGTATAAGCTTGTAATTTCACATCAATAGGGTGGGCTCGCTTATCTACAGATGCTTCCCATTGTGTATACCAATCGGCACTGGTATTGCCACCTACGCTATAGTCATCACCAATTTTAGTATTTATATACGGGTCTGCATCATCTTGACGATTGTAAAAAGCTTCGATATCGGCAATGACGTTTTTCTTGAATTCATCTTTGGTATAGGGTGAATAAATAAAATCATCGGCGGTATATAAGTTACGTCTTAAAAAGATGCCGCCATAGGTTACAGCTGTGGCTACATGGGTACCGTAACGGTGTATAAATCCTTCTGGGGTAATATCACGTCCCAATCTCGAAAAATCAGATAAAAGTGCACTATCTAGGCGTTTTACGCTACTGTTTTGTAAGGATGCCTTATGAATGGCTTTTCTTTTTTCAGTATATACAAAAAGGAGTTTGTCGCTACCATCTTGTTTTAAGGGTTTGAAGTAGGGTGCACTGTTTATGGCTAAAAAAGGCCTGTTAATCGAATCGCTTTGTAGCATTTTACTTTCAAATTCTGAAGGGTTGGTAACAAAGTGATAGCCTACATCGGTGTTTTGGTCTACGGCAAAAACAGAGGGTGTGCCTGTTACCAAAGCTTTGCCTTTTGAAGAAGGGCCCCAAGCATATGGGTCAATAAATCTAATATCATAACCGTGCCCCAACACATCGTTTTGAATGGCGATCTGAGATGTTCTTACCACAGCATCATTTTGCTGAGCAGTCCTTGACTGTGCAAGCATATGCGATTGTTGTCCAAGAATAGTCAGCAACAATAGGCACTTTGTAATCCAATTTGGTTTCAAAAGCTTTATTTTTAATAAATAGCGTAGGGGGAAGTCTCTTTTAAGAGAGTTCCAAAATAACAAAAAGCACCGATATTAGCGAAGGATAGCATGGATTTATTTTAACTGCTCAACCCCGTGCTTTAGAATCTGTAACTGCTATTGATCATTTGAGGATTTAATTCATCTAATCCTGCTATAATGTTAATAGCCAGCGTTCTAAACGGCCATCGTGCTAAGGCTATAATATGATAATTAGCAAAGATTTAACCTCAGAATATAAAGACCTGGCATATTGCCAATTGTGCTCACATAATAATTGCTATTTTTGTACCGAAATCCTGAGAATCAATGAGCGAGAATATTTCTAAACGATATGCACAACGTGGCGTTTCTGCTGCCAAGGAAGACGTACATAAAGCGATCAAAAACGTAGATAAAGGATTGTATCCAAAGGCGTTTTGTAAGATTGTTCCCGACTATCTCACCGGTGACGATGAGTACTGTTTGGTTATGCACGCAGATGGAGCCGGTACCAAGTCATCATTGGCCTATATGTACTGGAAAGAAACAGGAGATATGTCTGTTTGGAAAGGTATTGCTCAGGATGCATTAATAATGAACATCGATGATCTATTATGTGTGGGTGCCACAGATAATATAATGTTGAGCTCTACCATAGGGCGCAACAAAAACTTAATACCTGGTGAAGTTATTTCTGCAATCATCAATGGCTCTGAAGCTTTACTCGAAGATTTAAAAAACTTTGGTATTACAATACATTCAACAGGTGGAGAAACCGCCGATGTGGGTGATTTAGTACGCACAATAATAGTTGATTCAACTGTAACTGCTCGGATGAAAAGGAGTGATGTCATAGACAATGCGAATATTGCTTCAGGCGATGTTATTGTAGGATTGGCTTCTTTTGGGCAGGCAAATTATGAATCAGACTACAATGGAGGTATGGGAAGTAACGGGCTAACCTCTGCACGTCATGACGTTTTTGATAACTACCTCGCCAGTAAATATCCAGAAAGTTACGATGCGGCTGTTCCTTCAGATTTGGTATATAGTGGTACAAAGAAATTGACCGATAGCGTAGATCAAACTCCATTGGACGCTGGGAAGTTAGTACTCTCTCCAACAAGAACTTACGCACCTATTATCAAAGCTATGCTCGAGAAATTTGATAATCAACAAATTCACGGGATGGTTCATTGCAGTGGCGGAGCTCAAACTAAAGTATTACACTTTGTAGAAGATCTGCACATTATCAAAGATACATTATTTGAGACGCCTCCATTGTTTCAACTTATTGAAAAAGAGAGTGAAACCGATTGCAAAGAAATGTGTCGAGTCTTTAATGTGGGACATCGCATGGAGTTGTATTGCGATCCGTCTATTGCTCAAGCGCTCATCGATATTTCTGAATCTTTTGGTGTTGAGGCTCAAATTATTGGTAAGGTGGCATCAAGTGAATCTGGTAAAAGACTCACCATATCTAGTCAACACGGCACTTTTACCTATTAGCAATGGCCATGCCCTATTTCTCTAGTGTCGTCAAAAAATTGTGGGCACTTACGGTAATACTTCTAATAATTCTTCTTATAGTTATTAGCAATTACGGATTGCCAGAGCGCAAGGTAGTACGCTGTATATCTATAGGGATATTGCTAGGTTTCTTTTTTATTTACAACAAGCAGCGTTATTGGGGATTTTTGTTGTTTTATATCTTTTTTTACTTAAAAGATTTTGGGTTGCTCTATTACGACAGTTATGGGGGTAATAGCTTTTATTTCTTGCTGGGTGTCATAGGCTATATCGCCTTTGTCTACACCATAGTACAAAAAAAACATTTCACCCTTGATCGTAGAGGAACCTGGGTTTCATTTATTGTACTTGTGTTTGGTGGGTTAAACGTCTTTTTGTTAGTTCAGAATTTAAGTATTGGCTTTGTAGAAAATCTCAACATTCCGCTGTTTATTTGCTATGGAGTTCTTTCTATTATAGCAGCATTGATTGCCTATCAATACAACAATATTTACAATAGCCGTCGTTCCTTTTGGTGTGTCTGTGCGGCCATATCTTTTATGGTCTCAGATTTATTGAGGTATATTGCGTTTTACCTTAATTTAGATCTGCTAAATTATTTTGAAACAGCAATTTATATTGGGGCCTGGGCTTTGATGATAAACCTAAGCATCCATCCATTTTTAAGACAGGAAGAAAGACAGGCTATGGCAATATTGGAGGAAGAGAGAGAATCAAGCTCTACTTAAGTCTAAAAGATATAACCCTTTTCTTCGGGCATCATCTACTGTATTCCAATCATTTGCTTATATTGATAATAATTACGCAAATTAATGATTCCAAATAAATCGCGAATACTCCTCTTGATAGGTATCGGGGTGCTATTATTTACCCTGGGATATGTAGTTCATTCGGCATCTCTTTTTGGGTGGTATAGGGGATTTAGTTTTATAACGCCTTTAGTTTATCTAGCCACACTGTACTACTTTTTAAAGCGTAAAGCGGAAAAACTATTGATCATGTTTTTTGTAGTTTATGCCTTGTCCCGATTGGCCACTGTCCTATATGAGATCGAATTTATGGCTTCTCTTTTTTTAATTTTAAATTCATTGGCTTTGTTGAGTTTGGTCAAATATGCCTTGCGCAGTGTTACCTTCTCTGCCATGAACCTTTTCTACAAAATTATTTTTGGGCTGGTAATTGGGATCAATGCTTATTTTGTCTATCTGTTAATCGTTTCTGTCAAAGACGTGACCTTAGGTGATTTTCACTATATCATGCTATTATTTGATGGTGCCTGTGCTGTTATTTTGGGTTTTGTAACCTTATTATACAATCATCAATCTGGAACTAAGGCATCTATGTTTTTTTTAATAGCCGTATTTGTACTTATTTTTTCTCAAGTGTTTCTCGTATTAGGGTATTATGAATTGGGTTATGACGAAAATGTTGCAGTTCATATTGCGAGAATCTTACTCATCATAAGCTGTTTGATGTTTGTACGACACAATTTAGTAAAGTCACTTACAACCAAAAATCACCCAGATAGTACAACCTTATAAACCTCTGGCTTGATTATTTTGCCATAAGTGACCTGAGTCTAATCAACCTAAGTCTATAGGCTCTTTTTTAGTTTCTCAATTTTTTTGTGCTGCCAGAACCGAAGCGCTCAAAATTGCGTTTATATACCCCAAACATAATTTGCTTATCGAATAAAAATTACATCTCTCATGAAAATTATCAAATCTTCTCTTATCCAGAAACAGCTATGGGCTCTTCTTTGCATCTTAATTGTTTTCAATTTACCAACCCTTACACTTACAGAAGTTGCCACCAGCCGATGGATTAGATTATTGGGCACTTTGGTATTTTTTGGTTTTTATATTTTAAAAGCAGAACGCGCTAATACTTCAATGATGCTCATCTTATTATTTTTTATCATAAAAGATGTGTGTATTCAATTTTATGAACAAGACGTAGGACTTACGGGGTATTTGTCTTTTGGTATTCTAGCTTATGTCGCTTTAATCGGTAATCTGCTACCACGTATCAAAAGCCTGCCTATAAGTACGATACTTTTGGTATTTAGTGTGTTACTAGTAGCGGCAAATGCGTATACGTTGAAAATTTTAATCAACATGATGGACAGCAGTTTTGGCAGTAGTGCTCAAGTGGTATTATTTCTATTATACGGTACTTTGATGATGCTACTTACTATTATAGCCGTGACCTACAATAATAGCGTACATAGTACCAGATCCATGTTTTTTGTATATCTCACAGCTGCATTTCTGCTTTCTGATATCGCCTCATTATTTGCATATTATTTTGGCTTCACCATTGGATTTTACGTAGACAGGGTAGCTTATATATTAGCAATGGGTTTACTAGTTAATCATGGTTTAAATACTCAATTATTTTCAGAAGAGCTACAGAGTTTGGCTCTTTATAAAGAAGATGTACTTTCACCCAACCTCAAGTCGTCTTTCCAACCAAGATTTCTTTCAGGCACTTCACAGGAGGTTGAAGATTAGGAGTTGCTTTTACCGTTTCACTCTCCCTGCGGTCGTGAATCTCGCTGTGCTCGATTTACCGTTTCACTCTCCCTAACGGTCGTGAATCTCCCTTCGGTCGATTTACCGTTTCACTATCCATAACGGTCGTGAATCTCCCTTCGGTCGATTTACCGTTTCACTCTCCCTGCGGTCGTGAATCTCGCTGTGCTCATTTTACCGTTTCACTCTCCCTGCGGTCGTGAATCTCGCTGCGCTCGATTTATCGTTTCACTCTCCCTAACGGTCGTGAATCTCGCTGCGCTCGATTTCGCGAAAGCGGATAAAATGGGTATATGTTTAAAACTGCATCGCGAGGTGTAAAAACGATTATGCTAAGGCTGCTCAAAGAGGGCAGATAACGTTTAAACCAGCTTAAAAATTTGTAAATTCGCGCCTACTTACTTAGAATTCATGTTAGAAAAATTACAG
>CAZJWI010000007.1:0-42894 GCA_964549485.1 uncultured Flavobacteriaceae bacterium | reverse complement strand
TGACGATTTGATCGATGTCAATGTTGCCATCACAATATTTGCCTTTATTACGGCCGCGGCACAATTAGTATTCTTATACAACTTTATACATTCTATGTTCTACGGTAAGGTTGGACCTAAAAATCCTTGGAACTCTAATACCCTTGAGTGGACTGCAGAAGTAAAGCATATTCACGGTAACTGGGATGGCCCAATACCTGAGGTGCACCGTTGGGCATATGATTACAGCAAGTTAAATAAAGACGAAAGTGACTATGTGATACCCGGTCAGGATTTTGTGCCACAGCACATTCCTTTACAGGAAAACGAAGAAGAAATGCATCACTAGCCATTTTGACCTAATAGTAAAAAGCCCACTTCACAACAAGTGGGCTTTTTTATTGGCTAGGGCCAAATACCTCATCCCGAGCGCTCTTACAAGGTCCAACAAGTTGTGAACTGGGATGAAGGAGTAGCCTATAGGCAGCGGCTGCTTAGCATAATGCTACGCTGTCGCAACGTCAAGTTTGCGTATATTTGTGTAGCGCCATAGCACAATTATCTCAAAAGCCTCAGCAGTCGTATGAACGAACACTTAGATCCTACAAGTAGCGGTTATTCTAATGAAGAATTAGATGTAGAAAGAGCGCTACGCCCGCTTTCATTTGAAGATTTTACAGGGCAAGATCAAGTGTTAGAGAATTTACAGATTTTTGTACAAGCGGCCAATTTGCGCGGCGAAGCTCTTGATCATACGCTTTTTCACGGTCCTCCTGGGCTAGGTAAAACCACTTTGGCCAATATATTGGCCAATGAACTTGGGGTCAATATTAAAATTACTTCAGGGCCAGTTTTGGATAAACCAGGAGATCTGGCAGGACTGTTGACCAACTTAGAAGAACGTGATGTATTGTTTATCGATGAGATTCACAGATTAAGTCCTATCGTAGAAGAGTATCTCTACTCAGCGATGGAAGACTATCGCATCGATATTATGATTGAGACTGGCCCTAATGCGCGATCTGTTCAGATTGAGCTCAATCCCTTTACCTTGGTAGGGGCCACCACGAGATCAGGACTGCTTACTGCTCCAATGCGCGCTAGATTTGGAATTGCTTCTAGACTTCAGTATTACAGCACAGAATTATTGACCTCTATTGTACAACGTAGTTCTTCTATCCTTAGAGTACCCATCACTATGGAGGCCGCTATAGAAATAGCAGGTCGTAGTCGAGGCACACCTCGTATAGCCAATGCATTATTGCGACGGGTGAGAGATTTTGCCCAGATTAAGGGTACCGGGAGTATCGATATCGCTATTGCCAAATTTAGCCTTGAAGCCCTGCATGTAGACGCTCATGGCCTTGATGAAATGGACAATAAAATCTTGCGTACCATTATAGAAAAATTTAAAGGGGGTCCTGTAGGTATTACCACTTTGGCCACTGCGGTTTCTGAGAGTTCTGAAACCATAGAAGAGGTGTATGAGCCCTTTTTGATTCAGCAAGGTTTTATTATGCGTACACCCAGGGGGAGGGAAGTTACGGCCGCGGCCTATGAACATTTAGGTATCGTCAAAGGACCTTCACAGGGCGGCTTGTTTTAGTCGCTAATCTCTTTTGACATTTCTAACATTAACCCTATTGACAACCTACCTATGAGAACAATACCTACCGTTCCAATGATTCGTTTTCTGATGAGCGCGCGCAGTATTGTAAAAAATCCCTTGCCGTTTCATCATCAAAATTTTGAAGCCAAAGGAGATACCTTTCGCTTAAAGCTAGGTCTTAAACAAAGCGTCGTATTTTCAAGAGATCCGGGATTTGCTATCTATGCGTTGCAAAAAAACCATCGCAATTATCACAAGTCGGATATTCAGACCAAGCAGTTGGCAAAATATGTTGGTAAGGGTTTGTTGACCTCAGAAGAAACATTGTGGAAAACCCAGCGAAAATTAATACAACCCGCCTTTCATAAAAAGACTTTAGCAACCTTATTGGCAAAGGTTCAAAGCGCCATTCACACCGAATTAGACCGAATCACCGCCAATACGCCAATAGACATTTTCCCCATTTTTAATGATCTTGCCTTTCAAACAGTAGTCAAGGCCTTGTTTAGCACCCATATTGATAGAAAAAAGATAGATCGGTTGCAACATATCACAGAAGCCGCGCAACAAATGTTGGTTAAAGAGTTGCGTCAGCCCTATAAACGCTGGTATTTTAAATATGGTGGCCCCATAAAAAAGCATCTGGAACTAGCACAGGAAGGACGCGATATTCTGCGAGAATTTATCAACGAGCGCAAGGCTTCAGGACAACGCTATGGAGATTTATTAGATATGCTTTTGCAGGCACGCTATGACGATGGGACTGCCATGAGTGAGCAGCAACTCATCGATGAGATACTCATACTTTTTGTGGCAGGACACGAGACCACTTCAAACGCACTCACCTTTACCGCAGAGTTGCTCGCCAGATATCCAGAGGTTCAAGAAAAAATGTTTGATGCCTATACAGCTTACGCGAAAAAGCAAGAAGAATCACCTTCTTCGGATGATCAGATCATGCAGCTTATCAAATCGATGACCTATATTAAACAAGTGGTGGAAGAAGCAATGCGATTGTATCCTCCGGCTTATTTTATTGATAGAGTTAATTATGAGGCAGATCGTTATAACGATATGGAGATCGACAAGGGATCCAATTTGTTATTTTCGGTCATAGAAATTCACAAACACAAAGACTATTGGGAGAATCCACTGGCCTTTGACCCCGATCGATTTGCAGATAATGCCGGGATGAAGCATCCTGCCTACTTCCCTTTTGGAGCAGGCCCGAGAATGTGTATTGGAAATAACTTTGCGATGTATGAAATGATACTCACACTTTGTGAGCTCATCAAGCGATATCAAATAAAAGCCAAGTCTAGTCCGATTCAGATCAAACCTTTGATCACTTTAAAGCCAAAGAATGCAGTACTTACCTTTGTAGAGAGAACCTCATGATCGAAAATCGAAGCAAATACACCCAATTGATCAAAGCCGAAGCCAAGCGTTTAGGGTTTATGTCATGTGGTATTTCAAAGGCTGGATTTTTGGAAGAGGAGGCTCCCAGGCTAGAAGCTTGGTTAAAGCAACAGCGACACGGAAAGATGTCTTATATGGAGAATCACTTTGATAAGCGTTTGGACCCTACCAAACTTGTTGAAGATTCAAAAAGTGTCGTTTCCCTTTTATACAATTACTTCCCTTCAACCAGGCAACGCGATGATAGTTATCAAATTTCCAAATATGCTTATGGTCGTGATTACCACTTTGTCATCAAAGACAAATTGAAGGAATTGATGCACAGCTTACAAACTGAGATTGGCGACATCAATGGACGGGTCTTTGTGGATAGCGCCCCTGTTTTAGACAAAGCTTGGGCGGTTAAAAGTGGTCTGGGATGGATGGGCAAGCACACTAATGTCCTATCAAAAAAAGCAGGTTCTTTTTACTTTATTGCCGAGATCATTCTAGATGTCGAATTTGAATATGATCATCCCGTTACAGATCACTGTGGTAGTTGTACAGCTTGTATAGATGCTTGTCCCACTAATGCCATAGCTGCACCTTATCAGGTAGATGGGAGTAAATGCATAAGCTATTATACCATAGAGTTAAAGGAAGCGATACCTGCTTCGGCCAAAGCGACCTATGACGATTGGATCTTTGGATGTGATATCTGTCAGGATGTATGTCCCTGGAATCGCTTTAGTACAGCGCATAACGAGCCTTTGTTTCAACCCGATCCCAGATTACTCGAATTTTCTAGAGAAGATTGGGAAGAGATGACGCAAGAAGTATTTTCTGAAATATTTCAAAAATCGGCGGTTAAGCGTACCAAATACAGCGGCTTGCACCGCAATATCAAATTCTTAAATTCGTAGCAACCCCTTTGCAGTGATCATGGTCAAACAACTCACTCTTCTTTTGTTATTCATGTCCTGCGTTATCGTAGCTCAATCCAAGCCAAATCATAAGCAATGGGATGCTTCCTATTTTTATGGAACTATTTTAAGACATAACAAAGATATAGCCCATCTCATTACCGGGCATCCAGAAGGTTTTACGTTAAGTTATAGTAAAAAAACTTTTGGAGAAGAGCGTTGGCAGCGGGTATTTAATTACCCAGATTATGGTATCTCCATAATTCATCACAACTCCAAAGACGAACGCCTTGGTAATACCTATGGCCTATATGGCCATTATACGTTTTACTTTTTAAGACGACACATGACTGTACGAATAGGTCAGGGTGTCGCCTATGCCACCCATCCTTTTGATCTAGAAGATAACTTTAAGAATAATGCCTATGGTAGCAGATTGTTAAGCTCTACTTATATGATGCTCAATTATGATCAGCCTTTAACAAAGACAATGGGGATGCAATTTGGGATACAGCTTATCCACTTTTCTAATGCTAATTTTAAAGCCCCCAATGCCAGTACTAATACCTTTGCCTTTAATATTGGGCTACAGTATAAGCCAGATGCTACGACAACTCCTGACTACATAAAAGATACTAAAGAAGAGGCGTTAACTGGTCCTATAAAATTTGATATAGTCCTAAGAGGTGGGCTCAATGAAAGTGATTTTGTAGGTTTGGGACAACATCCTTTTTTTGTAGTATCAGCGATGGCTAGAAAACGCCTGTCCTTTTTGAGTTCGGTCATGGTGGGAAGCGAGTATTTTCACGCGCGGTTTTTAGAAAAAGAGATTGCCTTTTTACAGGTGGCATTTCCAAATAGAGTAGCGCCTAACACCGATTTTCAAAGGGTAGGTATATTTGCTGGTTATCAATTGCACATCAATAGATTGTCATTTTTGGCTCAGCTGGGGTATTATCTGTATTATCCCTATGATTTTGAAGGACGTTTTTACCAACGCTTAGGGCTGCAATACGATATTTCGCGAAAGCTTTATGTATCAACTACCTTAAAAACGCACGGTGCCAAAGCAGAAGCCCTCGAATTGGGAATTGGATTTAAATTATAAGCTATGAGATTTACTTTCTTTTTGGTTTTCCTTCTCTGTTTGGGCTGTGCGCCAAAAGAGCTAGACGACTGTTTTATAACTAGCGGTGATCTGGTAACCAAAAGTGTTGTGGTCCCTGATTTTTCAAAGATTCGCTTTGAGGATGATATCATATTAGAGGTTGCTCAGGGTACTGTGCAAGAGGTTAGGGTGACCACGGGTCAAAATTTACTAGATGAGATCGTGGTGAGGGTTGAAGACCAAACGCTGATCTTGCAGGATAATAGGCGTTGTAATTTGGTACGAGATTACGGTCTTACTACCATTAGAGTTACTACCCCTATACTTACCGAGATTAGAAATAGTTCGGCCTATGATGTGCATGGGATAGGCAAATTGACCTTTCCAGAATTGGTATTGCGCAGTGACTCATCTGGAGGGATTACCGATAGTCGTAAAAGCGGTGATTTTTATCTTGACCTAGACTGTGAAGTGCTTAGAGTTCAAGCCAATGGATTAAGTGTTTTTTATCTTACAGGTACTACTAGCCGCGCTGCTATTAGTTTTGAAGACGAATATCCACGTTTTGAAGGCCGTTTGCTCACCATTGATAGTTTGACCTTTTTTCACAGAGGAGCCAATACCATGATTGTAAACCCACAGCAATCTATAAAAGGTCGTATTTTGGCTACAGGTGATGTACTTTCTGTATCGCGTCCTGCAGTTATAGATGTGAGCGAGGAGTTTACAGGAAGACTTATTTTTGAATAGCCCTTCTCAATGGCTTTACCAAAATGCTAATTTTTTGAGTCAAAAAGTACAATCTTGACAAGTAGCGCTGCTTACGAAATCGTTTTCGTTTAGAATTTCTCGGTTTTCTACAATACTTGCGACTACATTTTTAGGGCAAAATTGTATATTGAAAAGCAATAGCGCTCACATTTGATCTATAGTGTCATTTTGATTAGCGGTCTATTTTGCTCATTACCATCCAAACGTTTAATTAGCTACCTAAGCATATGAAAGTGTCAGACTATATTAAGAAACCCAAACTTTCCTTTTGGCAGATTTGGAATATGAATGTTGGATTCTTTGGGATCCAATTTAGTTTTGGATTACAGCAGACAGCCGTTAACCCAATATTTTCATTTCTGGGTGCAGATCACGCCGAGCTACCCTTACTTAATCTAGCAGGGCCAGTTACAGGTTTGCTTATTCAACCTATTATTGGGGCGATAAGTGATAAAACTTGGATCCCCAAATGGGGAGGAAGGCGAAAACCCTTTTTCTTGATAGGTGCTATACTGGGAAGTTTGTGTTTGTTTGCATTTCCCTACAGTCCAAGTCTATGGTTTGCAGTAGGTTTGCTTTGGATACTAGACGCTGGTAATAATACCGCAATGGAGCCTTATCGGGCTTTTGTAGGTGATAAGTTAAATGACGACCAGCTTACATATGGCTATCAAATGCAGAGTCTGTTTGTTGGAGCTGGAATTACTATAGCAAACTTCTCCCTCTTTGTCTTTCAACACTTTTTTAGCGAAGACCCTACAGTAGGTGCTAGCTTGTGTGATGAGTCGGTATCGGCCATTCCAACCTGGGTATATTATTCCTTTTTTCTCGGGGCACTTGCCTCTATAGGCACCGTTCTTTGGTCGGTATGGAAAACACCAGAGATCCCGCCAACTCCCGACGAAATGGCTGAAATACAGCAGTATAAAAAAGACACTCCACACCCTTTTATTCAGATAATTAGTGTTTTACTCGTGATTTTAGCCTTGCCTATAGCGCTTGGTTTAGGACTTGGTTATGTGCTACCAGAATTGATGGATAATATAAATCTTTTAGTGATTGTGGTGCTTGTTATAGCCTTGATATGGCTCAAAATTCTCTATGGAATTATCAAGAAAAATAGAGATAGTGCCGCAGTCAGAAAATTGGGAGATACCCTTAATCCTTTTGTAGAAGCCGCCGAAGCTATAGGCGATATGCCCAAAATGATGTGGCGTCTGGCGGGAGTGTATTTTTTTCAGTGGTATGCCCTTTTTATTTACTGGCAATTTATTACTCCGATGGTGCGTCAGAGCTTACTTGGGATTACACCAGCCGATGATCTTAAGTACAAAAGCATATTAGAATCGTGTAGAATAGGTGATGTCATAAGCAGAACCGATACCGACTTTGCTCAAAATATCAAGCTGCTATCCGAAGAAGCACTCGTGCAAACTGGCTTGATGAATGGAACCTATAATTTTGTAACCATGATCGTGGCCTTGGCCCTAGTGCCTTTTGCCAAAAAGTATGGTTCTAGAAATGTATATGTGGTCAGTTTGATCTTTGCCGCAATTGCCATGATTAGTATGCCATTTATAACCAACGCCTATGCTTTGTTTATTCCAATGATATTGTTTGGAATTGGATGGGCTGCAATGATGGGGATACCTTATGCTATGGTGTCTAAGGTCATTCCACAAGAAAAAAGAGGGGTGTATATGGGAATTGTTAATATGATGATAGTAATACCAATGTTGATACAAACCGTATCCTTTGGACCAATCATCAAGAACTTTTTGGATAACAATGCAGTAAATGCCATTATTTTTGGAGGTGTGTTTTTTATAATAGCAGCCCTGCTGGCTACCAGATTAACAAAATCGGTATCCAAAGCTGTTCAGTTGAAATAGTCATTGTAAGAAAATTACGTTTTGTAGGAAAGAGCTTTAGACAATGAGGTAGAACCTAAGGGAGTAATTCATATCTTAGAGGTCTTCTAGGAATATCTGAATTGTTTTAAAGCGATATGCTCACTGTAATACGTATAATTTAGGAGAGTAATCTCTTTGTTTACGCTATAAATTACAGAGTCTTACGCCCTCGGGTGTTTTATGCTATAATAGCTAGATTCTGATAAGTGGTTAATACCCAACTGAAAAGCATTGACGTATGTCAGTGCTTTTCTACTTTAAATTATCGCTATATGAAACATTTAGGTGTAAAAATTTCATTATTTGTCAATTATTTTGTCTTCGCCATACTGCTCAACAGTGTGGGCATTGTCATTTTAAAGGCACTCAAAAATTATAATGTTGCCGAAGATACCGCGAGCGTTCTCGAAGCATTCAAGGATTTGCCTATTGCCATTGTATCGTTTCTGATTGCAAGTTTTTTACCTAGACTGGGTTACAAAAAAGCCATGCTCATCGGGTTGGCCCTTGTCACCATAGGATGTCTGGCGATGTACTATGGCAATTCTTTTGATACGGCCAAGCTTCTGTTTGCTATAGTTGGCGCTTCCTTTGCTCTGATCAAGGTGTCGGTCTATTCTGTCATAGGTTTGGTCACTTATAGTCCCAAAGAACACAATGCTCTGATGAGTGCGGTAGAAGGAGTATTTATGTTTGGGATTGCCTTGGCCTATTACCTTTTTCCGGCTTTTAATACCGAAGGTCAACCAGATGCCTGGCTTAATGTTTATTGGTTGCTAGCTGCGATGACTTCGCTATCATTTGTACTGTTGCTGTTTACCAAATTTGAAAATCCACCAAAACCTGAAGGGACAGATCTTAAAGCCGATTTTCTTGAGATGTTTAAATTACTGTCCAAACTCCTCATCATTGTATTTGTCATAAGTGCTTTTTTGTTTGTAATGATGGAACAGGGTATTATGACATGGTTACCCACCTTTAATGAACGCGTACTGGGATTAACCGAGAATACGGCTATTATGATGGCGAGTATATTGGCCATTTCTTTAGGAATAGGCCGATTAGTTGCCGGCGCGCTTGCCAGAACAATCAGTTGGGTTTATGTACTTACAGCCTGTACCCTTATTGCTATGGCGATGGTAGTCTTTGTATTACCACGTCTTGTCAATTTAGAGGTAGGTGTTATCACAGGTTTAGCCGATATTCCCTTATTAGGCTTTGCATTTCCAATCATAGGACTTTTTATCGCGCCTATTTATCCGCTGCTCAATTCTGTGGTGCTCACTGCATTACCTAAAAAAGTGCATAGTCATATGACGGGATTGATCGTGATTTTTTCGGCCTTGGGAGGAACCATAGGAAGTCGAATTATAGGGTATTTGTTCAAATCGGTAGGGGCTCAGGATGCTTTTTATTTTATGCTGATACCTATGACCGCCCTGTTAATTTGTTATTTCATACTAAAGCGATTAACCGATGCACATGCAGATTAAAGCTCATATTCAAAACACCATCAGTGCTTTATTAGCACAAGAAGATACCGATGGTGACAAGAAAATTACCAAAGAGGATCAAGGGCCAAAATCATTTCTGGTCACCCTTGTTGATGGTAGTGACTACACTATAAAGGGCACGTATTTTCTATCCAACTTATTACAGGAGTTAGCCTTGGCCCAGAAGGCGGGTCAACAGCTAGCCCTAATTCCTCTAGATCACATAGAAGAGCCACCGTCAAGTCGCATCTCTAGAATGATTCGAACCTATTTTTGGGATGACCTCACCAGAACTATGGATAAAGAGGGACTTCTGGCTATTCTAAGTGATGACAAAACCACTAATGCTATAAAGCGCATTTATGTGCCCGCAACAGATGATGTAGGCTTGGCCTATTATAAAGAGATTCAAAAGCAAATGCCTAGTATTGAGGTGATCGCCATACCCCGCGAGATTACACCTTCTTATGTCAAATCAATAAATGAACAACCAGGCATCTTGGCCTTGGCACTAGAAAACGATAAAGGCGTGCCGTTTGTGGTACCTGGTGGGCGTTTTAATGAGATGTATGGTTGGGATAGTTATTTTGAAGGCGTCGGTCTTTTGATAGATAACAGACCTGATCTGGCCAAGGCTATGGTTGACAACTTTTGCTATCAGATTAAACATTACGGCAAAATACTCAATGCCAATCGCAGTTATTACCTCACCCGTACGCAGCCCCCTTTCTTAACCTCTTTTATCAGAGCAGTTTTTCAGGCCAATACAAATACTGATCTGGCTTGGTTAGAAAGATCTCTAAGAGCAGCTATCAAAGAATATACGAGCGTTTGGATGGTGCCGGGGCAACGGCTCACGCCTACTGGCCTTAACCGCTACTTTGCACAGGGTATCGGTATACCACCCGAGACCGAGCCTGGTCATTTTGATGAGGTTTTATCCGCTTTCGCGAAAGCGCATAACTGCTCCCTAGAAGCGCTTGTGGATCAATATCAATCTGGAGCATTGTCTTTACCCGAACTGGATGCCTATTTTACGCATGACCGAAGTTTGAGAGAAAGTGGTCATGATACCTCTTGGCGATTGGATAATTGTTGTGCCCATCTAAATACAGTCGATCTCAACAGCCTACTGTATAAATATGAAACCGATATAGCATATCTGATCCTTACCTATTTTGAAGATCGTTTTGATGGCACAACATCGGCTAGCTGGCTAGAAAAGGCGGCTTTGCGCAAACAGCAGATGAATACTTTGCTTTGGGATGCCAGCAAAGGGCAGTTTTTTGATTATAACTTTGTAGAACAGTCTGCTACAGGTTTTGAAGCGGCCTCTAATTATTTTCCGCTTTGGGCTGGGCTTTGTAGCAAAGAGCAAGCCAAACTTATGGTAAATAGGTTGATGACCACCTTAAAAGAAAAGGGAGGTATCGCAGGTAGTTCGAAAGCTATGGATGAGCAATTACCCTCCGATGCCCTGCAGCGTCAATGGGATTACCCCAACGGCTGGGCACCACATCAAATGATGCTCTGGAAAGGATTACAAGACTATGGCTATCACACTCAGATGCAAGAATTAATATATCGATGGCTTTGGATGATTACCCAAAATGCTGTAGATTATAATGGTACCATACCCGAAAAATACGATGTTGTGCACTGTACGCATAAAGTCTATGCCGAATACGGAAACGTAGGTACCGATTTTGATTATATCACTACTAGTGGTTTTGGGTGGATGAATGCGAGTTATCAATATGGCTTATCCTTACTCAACCCCGATTTGCGTGAGGCCCTAGATGCGCTCACTGATCCAGAACTGCTTTTTTGATCTAAAATTATTGTTATGAGACCCTACCATAAATCGATACAATTACTTAAACAAGTGGCCACCGAAAGGGGGTTTCTGGCTAGTGCTAATGACATTGCAAACTATCGTAGAGTTTGGGCTCGTGATGGTGTCATATGCGGTCTGGCTGGCTTGCTAGATGGTGATCCAGGTTTGGAAGAAACCATGAGAGCCACCTTAGAGACGCTGGCTCAACACCAGCACGAATTGGGGATGATACCCTCTAATGTGCATTTTGATGCCGATACACCTTCTTTGAGTTTTGGAGGTTTGGCAGGTCGTGTGGATACGGTAGCCTGGTTTATTATTGGTGTATGTCAATATGCATACAAGATGAAGGATCGCTCTTTTTTTGATACTTATCAACACCAGCTTATCAAAGGATTACAGCTGCAAGAAAGTTGGGAATACAATGCAGGAGATTTAATGAATGTACCGCGTAGTGGTAATTGGGCCGATGAATATCCTACTCAGGGTTTTATACTCTATGATCAGCTTTTACGACTATGGGGGTTACGGTGTTATCTGCATTTTGATCCTGATACGGCCTTACAAGAAAAGGCCAATCAAATCACAGAAAAGATAGTTCAGAATTATAAAAAGCGTCAGGATGTAGATGGGGTATATCATCCCAAGGCCTATAAAGCCTTAGAAGAGCAGCCCTATTGGGTCGCATCTTTGGAGCCTGCGGGTTATCAGACGCAATTTGATGCATTTGCTAATAGCCTGGCCTTGTTTTTAGATATTGGTAGTGCCGAAGATCAATCTCAGCTCATTCAATATACCGAAGGGTTGCGCAAAGCGCTTGGATTAAAGTTGCTTCCCGCCTTTTGGCCTGTGATCAAAGAAGATGATCGCGCATGGGAAGACCTTATCAACAACTGCAAATACGACTTTAGAAACCACCCTTATGAATTTCATAATGGAGGGACCTGGCAAATGGTGAATGGCTTTTATGGACTAGGACTTATCGCCTGTAATAAGCACGATCTGGCCGAAGAAGTCCTGACACATATTCATACCCAAAATCAAAAAGAAGATTGGAGTTTCTACGAGAATTTTAACAGTAAAACAGAGCAACCTAATGGCGTGCCATATTGTGCCTGGAGTGCCGCAGGTGCTGTGCTTATTAGACAAAGTTTACAAAATAAGAACTTACTTAAATGACAAGACCCATAGATATTCTCTGTGTAGGAGAAACCTTAATAGATTTTATTGGACATCAGCTAGATGCTACCATTGCCGAAACCAAAGACTATCATCGCTATCTGGGAGGAAGTCCTACCAATGTTGCCATGAATATGGCCCGATTGGGTATGGAGGTACGCTTGGCTAGTACCATTGGTTCGGATGGATTTGGACATTATATTCACGACAAGCTTTCAGAAAATGGCGTTTCCTTAGCCTTGGTCAAACAGCACAATGATTACCCGACCTCTGTCATTTTTGTTTCTAAAACAACAGCAACCCCAGACTTCATTCCATTTAGACAGGCCGACCATAGAATTGCTCTTGATCAAATACCAGAAGATTTGCTTGGACAAACTAAGGTGTTCCATACTACCGCTTTCGCTTTAAGCAAAAATCCAGCCCAGACTACTATTCTTGAAAAAGCCAAACAGGCCAAAGCAGCAGGTTGTACACTTAGTATCGATCTCAATTATTCACCTCGTATCTGGCCGGATCGTGAGGAGGCGTCTCAGGTGATACGGGAGTATTGTAGTTACAACCCCCTTGTCAAAATAAGCGAAGATGACTGTGAACGTTTTTTTGATAAAAGACTGTCCCACGAGCAGATATTTGACTTTTTTCATAAGGAGTTATTAGTAGACCATGTGTGCCTCACCTTAGGAAGTCAGGGAGTCTCACTATCAAGTATAACTACAGGGAGCGCCTCAAGAAAAGCGACAATCACGAGCTTGCCCGCCCAACGTGTCGAAAATATATTGGATGCTACAGGAGCTGGTGATGCCTTTTGGAGTGGATTCCTGTTTGCATACATCAAGGCATTTGATATGGAGCGCTGTCTTAAAATAGCCTTATCTCTGGCGGCTATAAAATTACAGCATGTGGGAAGATTACCCCAAAATATTGACTTAATTACACAACTTCTCAAGATAGTTTAGTGGGCATTTTGTCAATTACAGCGCAGCAGAGCAAATTATAAACCTTATTTTTGCTAGTTCAATATTGAATATCTCCAACCAATGAATAATAAAAAGCGAATACAAGCCTTAGTTTACCACGCCAAGCCCAAACCAGGTAAAATTGCTGTGGTACCTACCAAAAAATATTCTTCTCAAAGAGACCTTGCTTTAGCCTATTCTCCCGGCGTGGCAGAGCCCTGTTTGGAAATAGAAAAGGACATAGAAAATGTTTATAAGTACACTGCCAAGGGTAATCTTGTTGCCGTGATTTCTAATGGAACAGCCGTTTTAGGTTTGGGTGATATTGGTCCCGAGGCCTCCAAGCCAGTTATGGAAGGAAAGGGTTTGTTGTTTAAAATATTTGCAGGTATTGATGTTTTTGATATCGAAGTAGACACCAAAGACGTTGATGCTTTTATAGAAACGGTTAAAAATATTGCACCCACCTTTGGAGGGATCAATTTAGAAGATATTAGTGCTCCCGCAGCTTTTGAGATTGAACGCAGACTAAAAGAAGAGTTGGACATTCCTGTAATGCATGACGATCAGCATGGGACAGCTATTATTAGTGCGGCTGCCCTGCTTAATGCGTTAGAACTTGCCGAAAAGAATATCGAAGACGTGCGTATTGTGATTAGTGGTGCAGGAGCGGCAGCTGTTTCTTGTACACGATTGTATAAGGCTTTTGGCGCTAGAAGCGAAAACATTGTCATGCTCGATAGCAAGGGGGTCATTCGCATGGATAGAGAGGTGTTGACCAAGGAGAAGGAAGAGTTTGCCACTGCTCGAAAAATTGATACCCTAGAAGAAGCTATGCAGGATGCCGATGTTTTTGTAGGGCTTTCTATTGCGGGTATTGTAAGTCAGGATATGGTGAAAAGTATGGCAAAAAATCCAATTGTGTTTGCCATGGCCAATCCCGACCCAGAAATTACTTATAACGATGCCCTGGCCGCTCGTCAAGACGTCATCATGGCCACAGGTCGTTCTGATAATCCCAATCAGGTCAACAATGTCTTGGGCTTTCCTTTTATCTTTAGAGGCGCACTCGATGTGCGGGCTACTTCAATCAATGAAGCTATGAAGATGGCCGCTGTAAAAGCCCTGGCCAGACTCGCCAAAGAGCCTGTTCCCGAACAGGTTAATATCGCTTATGGCGAAACCAGATTCACTTTTGGTCGCGATTATATCATTCCTAAACCATTTGACCCGCGTTTGATAACGACAGTGCCGCCTGCGGTGGCGCAAGCTGCTATGGATAGTGGTGTTGCCCTACAACCCATAGATGATTGGGTGCGTTATGAAAACGAATTACTAGATCGACTTGGGGAAGACAATAAAATCACACGACTATTGATGGATCGCGCCAGACGGGATCCTAAACGCGTAGTTTTTGCAGAGAGTGATCAGCTCGACGTATTAAAAGCAGCGCAGATTGTACATGAGGAAGGTATTGCCATACCGGTACTCTTAGGAAATCGAGAAGTGATCTTAGAATTAAAAGAAGAGCTGGACTTTGATGCTGATGTCGAAATTATTGATCCAAAGTCTAAGGAGGAGGTTGATCATGTTAACAAATATGCCGAGCTGTATTGGAAAGCACGCAAGCGCAAGGGAATAACACTTTTTGACGCCAAAAAGTTATTGCGTCAAAGAGACTATTTTGCTGCTATGATGGTAAGTGAAGGTGATGCACACGGTATGTTATCAGGACATAGTCGCAGTTATCCTTCGGTGATCAAACCTGTACTTGAAGTCATTGGCCCTGCAAAAGGGGTTAAAAAAGTAGCTGCCTGTAACTTGATGGTGACCTCGAGAGGCCCACTCTTTTTGGCAGATACCTCTATTAACATTGATCCTACAGCCAAAGAGCTCGCCAAAATTGCTCAAATGACAGCCACCACGGTCAAGATGTTTGGCTTGGAGCCAGTTGTGGCAATGACGAGTTATGCCAATTTTGGATCTTCGTCAAACGAAAAGGCGAGCAAAGTGGGGGAGGCCGTAGCCTACCTACATCGATATTATCCAGATTTAATCGTTGACGGAGAGGTTCAGGCCGATTTTGCGCTTAACAAGGAAATGCTTCAGAGTAAGTTTCCTTTTTCCAAACTAGCAGGTAAAAAGGTCAATACTTTGGTGTTCTCTAATATCGATAGTGCCAATATTACCTATAAAATGATCAAAGAGCTCGAACGTGCCGACAATATCGGTCCCATTATGTTAGGGATGCGTAAACCTGTGCATGTGCTACAACTAGGAGCTAGTGTAGATGAGATGGTACATATGGCAGCCGTTACGGTTATCGATGCCCAAAAGAAGGAAAAACACGGGATGTAATGCCTTTTTAAACGCTTAGTAAAAGTTGTGTAAAGAAGTGCGGCTTGCTGTTTTATTTTGGCTACAATTGTAAATCTTGACGGGTTCATTTCGCGAAAGCGTAGGCCTAGATTTCCACCCCAATATTAGCCCTTGTGATCTCCATATTTTTATTACATTTACGCCCTTAACATTTTTTTAAAGAATGATTACCCACATTAGCGGAAGATTGGTCGAAAAAAATCCGACAAATGTAGTTATTGACTGCAATGGGGTGGGTTACTTTATCCATATTTCTTTACATACATTTTCACTACTTCCAGATAAGGAATCGCTGCGTTTGTATACACATATGCAGGTCAAGGAAGATAGTCATACCTTGTTTGGATTTATGGAGAAGATGGAGCGGGAGATTTTTAGGTTGTTATTGTCTGTATCTGGTATTGGTGCGAGTACGGCTCGAACGATGCTTTCTTCGCTGCATCCCGATCAGATAAAGCAGGCTATTGCGACCAATGATGTGGCCACTATACAAGGCATTAAAGGAATAGGAGCAAAGACTGCCCAGCGTGTCATTCTGGATTTAAAGGATAAGATTTTAAAAGTGTTTGATGGCGATTTGATTTCTGCGGTTCAAAGCAATACCAGCAAGGAAGAAGCGTTATCTGCATTAGAGACTTTAGGCTTTGCGAGAAAGCAAGCCGAAAAAGTATGTGCAAGCATACTCAAAAATGAACCAAATGCCAGCGTTGAGACGCTCATAAAGGAGGCATTAAAAAAACTGTAATAAAATTTTGGGGACAAATTATTACTCGATTTTACGTAAGGCTATTAGCGCGTTCTGCGTTTTATTTTTTTTAGGAAGTTCTACACTCTTTGCGCAAGAAGAGCAGGAAAATACCACAGCTCAAGATACCACCAAAACTGGTTTTACAATGGGGAGGCTCGAATTGCCAGACCCTAATAGCATAGTTTCCAAATACACTTATGACCCTATACTTGATCGTTATATTTATACAGAGCAATTAGGTACTTTTAATATTACTTATCCGCTTATACTTACTCCAGAAGAATACGAGCGACGTGTGCGTGAGGAGGAAATGAAGAAATACTTTAAGGAAAAAATTGCAGCTCTTGACGGTAGAACAGATGACGGAAAAGATGGGCAAAAAAACCTCTTGCCCAATTTTTATGTGAATTCTGAATTGTTTCAGACCATTTTTGGAGGTGATTCTATTGTGATCGTGCCTCAAGGTTCTGTAGAGATGGATTTGGGGTTGCTCTATACCAAGCAAGATAATCCGGCCTTCTCTCCTAGAAACAGAAACAATCTAACTTTTGATTTTGATCAGCGTATCAGTGTGAGTCTTTTGGGTAAAGTGGGAGAACGTTTGCAGATCACTGCAAACTATGATACCGAATCAACCTTTGACTTTCAAAATCAAATTAAATTAGAATATACCCCTACCGAAGATGATATCATCCAAAAGATCGAGGTGGGTAATATCTCTATGCCACTCAATAGTGCGTTGATACAGGGCTCACAAAGTCTCTTTGGGGTAAAAACAGAGTTGCAATTTGGGAAAACGAGGATTACGGCCGCTTTTTCAGAAAGTAGGTCCCAGCCCAGAACGGTCACAGCCGAGGGTGGTGCTACCGTGCAAGAATTTGAGATTTTTGCTTTAGACTATGACGAAGATCGTCACTTTTTTCTCTCACATTACTTTAGGGATACCTATGATGAGTCATTAGCCAATTATCCTTTTATCAATTCAAATGTTCAGGTAACACGACTTGAGGTTTGGGTAACCAATAGGCAAAACCAAACCAGTAATGCCCGAAACATTGTAGCCATCCAGGACATCGGAGAAGCTAATATTGAAAATATTGGTTTGGATATGATACCACCTGGGTTTATCAATACCAATGCTGGTGCTTTTCCAGACAATAAAAACAATGACTTTAACCCTTTTGGTATTGACAATCCTGGTATCCAATCGGTATTGACCAGTGATATACGGGATCTCGCCAATGTAGAGCAAGGTTTTGGTGGAGTACAGGTTAATGATGGTATCGATTATGTCTTACTTGAAAATGCAAGAAAATTAGAGCCTAATCAATATTCACTTGATCCAAGACTGGGTTATATCTCGCTGAATCAACGATTGAGTAACGATGAGGTGCTTGCTGTAGCTTATCAGTATACAGTAAACGGAAAAGTCTTTCAGGTAGGAGAATTTGCCAACGATGGGGTTGAAGCCACCACAGGTGCCAGACCCGACGAAAACGCTAATGGTATTCCGGATGAAGTAGATGCCTTAACCCAAGGTTTGCCAGACGAAGATGGAGATGCTATCGCCGATTTTGCCGATGCCGATGTAAACGGTGATGGGATTCCGAATGGATTAGATCGAGATGGGGATGGTATTTTGGATTCGGTAATTCCTGCAGGACAAGTGGGAAGCCCACAAAATCTTGTGGTAAAGATGCTTAAGAGTAATTTGCTCAATGTAAGCGAGCCTGTTTGGGACTTAATGATGAAAAATATCTATCCGCTAGGTGCTTTTAATCTAGAACAGGAAGGTTTTAGAATGAATATAGTGTATGCCGATCCGGCTCCCTTAAATTATATTCCTCAAGTTGGGGCCACGCCATTACCTGATGACGTTGCCAATACCTCATTGCTACGTGTTTTTAATCTCGATCGCTTGACCACTTTTGGAGATCCGCAAGTGGGTGGAGACGGATTTTTTGACTTTGTACCCGGTACCACGGTGAAGGTTGAAAATGGGAGTATCATATTTACCTCTGTCGAGCCTTTTGGAGAATATCTCTTTAATAAATTAAGAGATCCCAATAACCCCAATGGCGAGATATATGACGATAATATGGATAGCTCTGATAACGAGTTGAGTACGTATAACTCTAATCAGACCGAATATGTTTACAAGACGTTATATAGCTCAACCAAAGTAATCGCAAGAGATAATGCCGAGAAAAATAAATTTGCTTTAAAAGGGCGGTATAAAACCACTGCCGAACAGGGTATTCCTCTGGGTGCGTTTAACGTACCACAAGGATCTGTAACGGTAAGAGCAGGAGGAAGACTGCTGGTAGAGGGACTAGACTATACGGTCAACTATGCTCTGGGTCGTGTGATTATTCTCGATAAATCCTTAGAGGCTTCTGGTATTCCTATTTCGGCCCAGGTAGAAAACAATGCTACTTTTGGTCAACAAAACAAGCGATTTACAGGTATTAATGTAGAGCACACTTTTAATGAGAATTTCTTTATTGGTGGTACTTTCCTTAATATGAATGAACGACCGCTTACGCAAAAGGCTACCTATAGTTTTGAACCCATAAACAATACCATCGTAGGGCTAAATGCCAGTTTTGCAACAGAAGTACCATTTTTGACTCGTCTAGCAAACAAATTACCCAATATCGATACCGATGCACCTTCTAATTTCTCGATAAGAGGTGAAGTTGCCTATCTCATTCCAGGGCAGCCAAAAGGCACCGATTTTAACGGAGAAGCAACTTCTTATGTAGACGATTTTGAAGGTTCTCAGACCAATATCGATGTAAGTTCTCCTTTGCAATGGTTCTTATCTTCGGCCCCAGTCAACTTTGGAGGGGAGTTATCCAATCAAACTGTAGAAACAGGTTATCGTCGTTCCAAAATTGCCTGGTATTCTATCGATCCTGTGTTTTATAATTCGCAACGACCAGACGATATAACCGATAATGATCTTTCTAGCTTTGCGACAAGACGTGTTTTTAGAAGTGAAATTTTTCCGCAGCAGGATATCGTCGCAGGTCAGCCTCAGGCATTGTTTACTTTAGATTTGGCGTATTTCCCACAGGAGCGTGGAGCCTATAATTACAATCCTACTGTGGCCGATGGTATCGTCGATAACCCATCAGAAAACTTTGGAGGAATCATGCGTCAGCTTACCTCGACCAATTTTGAGCAATCAAATGTAGAGTATATCGAGTTCTGGTTGATGGATCCGTTTATCTATGACGAAAATGCGACCAACCAAGGGGGTAAGCTCACCTTAAACTTAGGTAGTATATCTGAAGACATTCTTAAAGATGGTCGCAAACAATACGAAAACGGCCTGCCAGAAGATGGAGGTACCGAAGACACATCTCCTACTATTTGGGGTAAAGTACCTACCAACCAATCTCTGGTATATGCTTTTGATACCGAAGGACAGGCACGTACCAATCAAGATATTGGGTATGATGGTTTAACCGATGCTCAAGAAGCCGATGAGTTTCCAACCTTTGGAGCACTTCCCGACCCTGCTGGTGATAATTACAATTACTTTCTCAACGCTAGTGGAGGTATTATTGAGCGCTACAAGCAATACAATGGACAGGAAGGAAATAGCCCAGTAGATGTAGGGCAAACCAATCGAGGTTCTACTACTTTTCCAGATATTGAAGATATCAACAGAGATAACTCAATGAATACCATTGACTCCTATTTTGAGTATGAACTTGATATCACCCGTCAAAGTTTAGATATCTCTAATGAATTTATTAGCGATGTGCGCGAACTTAACGTGACCACTCAAAACAACGCGACTATTCCTGTGCGCTGGTTACAATTTAGAATCCCAGTAAATCAGGCCACTCGCGAAATTAACAGTCCTAATTTGAGAGCGGTGCGTTTTATGCGTATGTATATGAGTGGTTTTGAAGATGAAACCGTATTGCGTTTTGGAACGCTTGATCTGGTGCGTGGTGACTATCGTCGTTTTGTCCAGACGCTAGATACCGACCAATCTGATCCTTCGATGGAGAATACCTTATTTGAAGTGGCTGCGGTTAATATAGAGGCCAATGAGAACAGATCTCCTATCCCTTATGTGCTTCCTCCAGGCGTGGTACGTGAGCGTCTTAACAATAACAACAACAATATTAGGCAAAATGAACAATCACTTGCCATACGGGTTCAGGATTTAGAAGGACAAGATGCCAGAGGGGTGTATAAAAACTTTAGAATAGATATGCGACAATACAAGCGTTTGGAAATGTTCTTACATGCCGAGCAGTTTGATGTCAATACTATTCTGGACGATAACGAAATGATTGCCTTTATTAGGATGGGTACAGATATTACCGAAAATTTCTATCAAATAGAAGTGCCTTTAACCTTGACTCCTTTTGGGACAGCAGCTCCAAGCGGTGTTTGGCCAGATGCCAATAATCTAGAATTACCTTTGGAGTTACTACAAAGAGTAAAGGCTAGTATTTTGGGAGGTAACATTAGCCCTGACGGCAATGGTATTACCTTTTATGATGCCAATGGCGATATTATAGAAAACCCAGAAAACACGCCTTACAATACAGGTGAAATTCGAGTGGGTATGAGAGGGCTTCCTAGTTTTGGAGACATTCGTACCATTATGTTAGGTGTCAAAAATGGAAATGCAAAAGGCGATGGTCGTATTGAAGGTGAGGTCTGGTTTAACGAGCTTAGACTTACCGAGTTAAATAATAAAGGGGGTTGGGCTGCTGTTGTAAACATGGATGCCAACATCGCAGACTTTGCTAACGTATCGGCTACTGGGCGTCAAAGTACCACTGGATTTGGTGGTATAGAAGAAGGTCCTAGCGAGCGTAGCCTGGAAGATGTTCAGCAGTACGATGTAGTAAGTAATGTGCAATTGGGGCAATTGTTACCCAAGAAGTGGGGTATGAGCATACCGTTTAACTATGCCATAGGTGAAGAAATCATTACCCCACAATACGACCCAGAATTTAAGGATATTGAATTGCAGACACGTCTGGATAATGCGGGATCTGCAGAAGAACGCGATCGGATTGAAGGTCAATCTATAGATTATACCCGAAGGAAGAGTATCAACTTTATAGGGGTACAGAAACAGCGAACGGGAGATAGTAAGCCTAAATTTTACGATGTAGAGAACTTAACCGCCTCTTATTCGTACAGTCAGGTAGATCACAAGGATTTTGAAATTGAGCAATCGCGGGATCAAAATTTAAGTTTGGGTGCTGTTTACAACTACACCTTCCAGGCCGAACCTTATGAACCATTTAAGAAGAATGATTCACTATTTACTGGGCGCTATTGGAAGTTCCTAAAAGATTTTAATATCAATTATTTACCTTCTAATATTACTGTCAATTCTAATATTACTCGTCAATACAACAGACTTACCTTTAGAGATCTCGATGCTGTAGAAGGATCGATAGGGATTCCTAAGTTGTTCCAGAGAAATTTCTTATTTGATTGGGCCTACGGAATTAATTTCCCGATTACCAAATCGCTTAGAATTAACTATAATATGGATCACAACCGTGTGGTCAGAAATTATTTGAGTCCTCAGGGCGAACCGCTGTTTATCACTACAGATGCTCAAGGAAATCAAGTAGAGCGTGATGGGTTTGGTTTGTATAGTGGTTTATTTGATGTAGGAACACCAAATTCTCATTTTCAAACGCTGCAGGCCAACTATACCTTGCCATTTGAGAAATTCCCATTCCTGAGCTGGATTACGGCCGAATATTCCTATACGGCAACCTTTAACTGGCAAAGAGGTTCACAGCAATTTGCTGTTTTGGAAAACATTCCAGATTTGGGGAATTATATCGAAAATGGAAATACCCATGCGATCAATGGAACCCTGGATATGGAAAACCTCTACAAATATGTAGGATTGACCAAAAAGAAAAAGAGACGTGCACGTCGAGGTTCGACCAAGGCCGACCGGAGTCAAAGTGTACCAACAGTAGACGACGACGGCAGTGGTAGTCGAGCTAAAGGAGAAGAAGATGCCAGAAGTCAACTCACTGGCGCTGGCGCTGGAGGTAGAGGAGGCGACGACGGCCAGAATCCTGGATCGACAAAAGGACTTAGTGGTGGTGACAAGGCACTCAATACAGGCATTGGACTACTTACGTCCATCAAAAGAGTGCAATTCAATTATCAAGAAGACAATGGTATTGCCTTACCTGGATATACCGAATCTATAGGCTTTGCCGGAACATTGCGACCTACCGCAGGCTTCGTTTTTGGAAGCCAGGCTGAGGTGCGTACACTTGCTGCACGTAACGGATGGCTTACACTGTTCCAGGAATTTAACCAACAATATCGCGAGGTTGAAACCAAGCGTCTAGATGGTCAGATACGTGTAGGTTTATTACCAGATCTAGATATAGACATCAACTTTAATCGTATTTATCAGGAGAATTATGCCGAGAATTACCGTGTAGACCCAACTACTCTGGCCTATGAATCTTTGACGGGCAATGTATTTGGGAATTTTAATATTTCTACCCTTCTTATAGGCACAGCATTTAGCAAGAGTACAGCCGAGGTATCTGAGGCATTTAATCAATTTAGAGAAAATCGTCTTGTGATTGCCAACCGTTTGGCGACCAAATTCTACGGAGGAAGTAATTTCCCCCTTGATGAAAATGGTTATCCCGAAGGTTTTGGTAGAACAAACCAAGCGGTAATGCTTCCAGCCTTCTTATCGGCTTATTCTGGGAAGGATGCCAGCTCGGTAAAACTTGGACCATTAAGAGATATTCCGCTGCCTAACTGGAATATCAAGTACACTGGTCTGATGAAATTACCTTGGTTTAAAAAACAGTTTAAGCGCTTCTCGATCCAACACGGATATACAGCAGGCTATACCGTGAATCAGTTTAATACCAATTTGGCGTATAACAGGAATACAGATACCAACCCTGAGACTGCGCAAAGAGATCAGGCGGGTAACTTCTTAAACAATACCCTTTTTAGTACAATTACCCTTACCGAACAATTCTCACCCTTAGTGCGATTGGATTTTGAAATGAAAAACTCTGTAAAAATTTTGGCAGAAATCAAAAGAGATCGCGCTCTTGGATTGAGTTTTGACAACAATTTGCTCACCGAAATTAAGGGAGATGAATATATAATAGGTCTAGGATATCGTATCAAAGACCTGACCTTTGCTACTAATTTTGGCGGTAAGCGAACTATTTTGAAAAGTGATTTAAACTTTAAGGCCGATTTTTCTTTAAGACGCAATGAGACAGTTATACGTTATTTGGATATCGACAATAGTCAGACTACTGCTGGACAAGACTTATATGGTCTGCGATTCACAGCAGATTATGCCTTGAGCAAAAATCTGACCGCCTTATTCTTTTACGATCATACTTTTTCAACCTTTAAGATCTCGACAGCATTCCCGCAAACGACCATTCGTTCTGGATTTACATTGAGATATAACTTTGGAAATTAATATATAATTGTATTGATTTTCGCGTAAAGCGAAACAACACATAAAGAAATAACAAAACATATAATCAACTATAAATAGTAACAATACCATGAGTATACCTGCAGAATTAAAATACACAAAAGACCACGAGTGGGTAAAAGTAGAAGGTGATACGGCGACGGTGGGGATCACTCACTTTGCCCAGGGTGAATTAGGAGACATCGTTTATGTCGAAGTAGAAACTTTAGATGAAACCTTGGATAAGGATGAGGTTTTTGGAACTGTAGAGGCTGTAAAGACCGTTTCTGATTTGTTTTTACCCTTATCAGGAGAAATCGTAGCGTTTAATGAAGCTTTAGAAGACGCTCCAGAGACAGTTAATTCGGATCCTTACGGAGACGGTTGGATGATCAAAATTGCCATAAGTAATCCAGATGAAATTGGCGAGCTTTTAGATGCCGAGGCATATGGCGAGCTCATTGGCGCGTAAACTGCTCCTTCTCGCTGCAATAGTTTATACCCTTGCGATTGCCGTAGGATCTTTAATCCCTCCTGTCGGACTATTAGATCAGCCATTCCGCTTTATGGATAAGCTCTTGCATTTGGGAGCTTATTTTGGATTAACCCTACTATGGGTGGCTTGCTGGGTGTATTGGCGATGGAGATTTTTTGGTACCACTGTAAGACAAGGTGTAAAAAAAATCATGCTGGTTATCGCTATTGCTGCCTCTTGCTATGGCATTATTATTGAGGTATTACAAGGTACAATGACTTCATACAGAACTCTTGATCATTGGGATGTACTCGCAAATACAACTGGTGTTATCCTTGCTATTCTTCTGTGTAGTCTATTTATTAACAAACTTGAGCGTCTAAAATTGGATTATTAATTTTATTTTAGATGAATATTTACTTATTTTAGCTCACCTTATAACTTTTATTATGGAACCTAAGAAAAATCCTAAAGCAGATCTATCAAAGAGAAGCTTGCTGTTCTTTCAGCTAGGACTTATTCTAGTGTTGGCCCTCACTTACCTTGTAATTGAGCACAAAACCTATGATAAGGACGACATTAATTTAGGTCTGGCAAGTGCAGACGATGATGATGAAGACATCCCAATTGTTGAGCTAAATGCACCACCACCACCGCCACCACCGCCACCACCACCACCAGCACCCGAAGTTATTGAGGTAGTTGAGGATGAAGAAGAAATTGAAGAAACGGTGATAGAGTCTACAGAAACATCTGTCGATGAAGAAATTGTAGAGGTAGAAGAAGTAGAGGTTGCCGAAGAAGAAGAAGAAATTGCTGATGTACCTTTTGCAGTAATTGAAAACGTGCCTATTTTCCCAGGTTGCGAATCAATGAAAAACAATGAGGCGCGTAAAGCATGTATGAGTGAGAAAGTTAGTAAGCTCGTCAATAGAAAATTTAATACCGAACTTGGAGGCGAGTTAGGATTAAGTGGTATCAACAAGATTTTTGTTCAGTTTAAGATTGACAAAAGCGGTAATATCACCAACATTCGTTCAAGAGCCCCACACCCAAGACTTCAAAAGGAAGCAGAGCGTGTAATTAAATTATTACCTAAGATGACACCAGGTAAGCAGCGTGGTAAGCCAGTAGGCGTACTCTACTCACTGCCTATTACATTTAAGGTAGAGGATTAAAGATATTATCTTCCATTAACTTGAAATCCCGGTTGCATTTGCAGCCGGGATTTCTTTTTGGTATGCTTGTTGAAGCGTTTTAAGAATTGTTCAACATTTTTAAAACCTTTCTTATGAAAAAATCAAAAGAAGTTAAGTGCGCTGGTCAGAGCGACACTTACACATCAACAAGCAAAAGCCGCGTAAATTTACAAAGAAATCGAACGTTGCATTTTCAGATTGGCTTAATCTTAACGCTGCTAGCTGTTATTTTCCTAATTGAGATTAGGACGCCGGTAGTAGCTATGTCTGTTCCAGATACTAGCTTTGAAGATGAAGCTGTGGTCTATGCTGTCGAATTTACCCGCGAGCAGCCCAAAAAGACTCAGAAGGTGGTGAAGCAGGTCAAACCAGAACCAAAACTCGACGATTTTGAAAAGGTAGACGATGATACAAAGCTCGTTGAGGATCTACTTGATCTTCCTGTTCAGGATGAGCCAGCTACAACTCCAGCAATCGATCCTGGAGCGGTATTAGAAGTTGATATACCTGACCATGTAGAGGATGTTCCTTTTGCTATTATAGAGGATGCGCCAATATTTCCAGGTTGCGAAGCTGCTGCTTCCAACAAAGAACGCAAGAGCTGTTTTAATCAGAAATTGCAAAAATTGATTTCAAGAAAGTTTAATGGAGATGTAATTGCCGATGCTGGTTTATCTGGAGAATACCTAATTCACGTACAATTTAAGGTAGATACTCAGGGTGAAGTTGTAGACATCAAAACAAGAGCCCCACATCCAAGCTTAGATAAAGAAGCGCTACGCGTAGTACAACTCATACCAAAGATGATTCCTGGTATGCAACGTAAGGTTCCTGTAGGAGTTATTTATCAGTTGCCTATTCGCATAAAAGGCTAATTAGAAATTACTAGAATATATTGACAAAACCCATTTGGTAGTTATCCCAATGGGTTTTTTCAATTCACGCTTCGCCAACTTTTGCCTATCTTTCCAGCATCAAAGCAGGAATACCACATGATGCGATACCCAAAACTCCTACTCCTTAGTTTACTGTTTTCTCTTACGATAAGCGCTCAAGTGACCGTCAGTCAATTTGAGAAATATCCAGTTTTTGAAACTTGTGAATCTGTAGCGATCTCACAATTGCCCAATTGCTTTAATCAAACTTTGATCACCTTTATCATAGATCGATTTGAGATGCCTGCCCGAGTTAAGGACGAGGAGTATAAAGGAGAGATGGTTGTGCTTTTTGAAGTGACTGCAACTGGTCAATTCAAAGTGTTACATACCGAGGCTGTATATCAGGAATTAAAAGATGAAATGAGCGTTGTTTTTGAGCAGCTTCCCATTGTCAAACCCGCCACCTATAACGCCAGGCCTACATTTATGCAGTTTACTATGCCTGTCAAAATTCCGCTTTCGCGAAATGTTATTCAGGAGTACACCACTGCCGCCACTACAGAGGCTGTTTCAACAAGACCTAATAGTACTACAGCTGTGAGCCCAAATAGTATGCAACAAGAATATGATCGCATACAAAATCAAGAATTTACCAAACAGAACAAATTTAATAGCGCGCTCAACATTCCTTTTTCTCATCAAGTGTATAGTCGTTTTGATGCAGCCTTAAATCAGGTAGGGACAAACGCACATACTTCGAGTAAGCCATTTTTATTTTCGACCGTAAATCGCTACCACAATTTTGAAGAAAAGGAGGCAGCATTAGCAAAAGACAAAAGCAGTTGGTTGGGCCGTAAATTTTTTAACGAACATATGGTAAGGATACAGGGCGAGGGCTATTGGTTTACATTAGATCCCGCCGCCGATCTTCAAATGGGTTATGAAACCGATGATAGAAAGGAGGATTCATTTACCTACAATAATACCCGGGCGGTATTTGTACAGGGAGGTTTAGGTCAAAAACTCAACTTCTTCGCCGCTGTATACGAAAGTCAAGGACGCTTCGCACAGTATTTTAACGATTTTGCACGATCTATAGCTCCGGATGGTGGCAATCCTGCCATAATTCCCGGGCGTGGTATTGCCAAAGAGGGTAGGAATGGAGATTTTGATTATCCAGCTGCCGAGGGTTATGTATCCTACTCACCCAATCGCGTTTTTAATATACAGTTAGGTCATGGCAAACAGTTTATAGGGGATGGATATCGTTCTTTACTATTGAGTGATAATGCGAGTTATTTCCCCTTTATCAAGCTCAATACCACTTTTTGGAAAATTAAATATACCAATACCTGGACCTCCTTACGAGATGTTAGACCTGAAGTTACCGAGGATGGATCATTTAGAGCAAAATACATGGCCAATCACTATTTGAGTTATAATGTGAGCAAACGACTTAATATTGGCCTGTTTGAATCTGTAATTTGGGAAAATGACAATGGACGCGGATTTGATTTTAATTACTTAAATCCTGTTATATTTTATAGAGCTATTGAATTTTCGACGGGATCTCGTGGTGGGAATGCGCTTATTGGTCTTACGGCCAAATATAAATTCTCTGACGCGATAAATGCTTACGCGCAAGTAGTAATTGATGAGTTTTCTGGTGCCGATGTTTTTAGTGGTAATAAAAGTTACAAGAATAAACAGGGTTTTCAGATAGGCGCCAAGTACTACAATGCCTTTAATGTCCCAAATCTCACTCTCCAGCTAGAATACAATCAGGTACGGCCTTATGTGTACTCAAATAATGAGATTCAGCTCAATTATGGACATAATAACCAATCTCTTGCCCATCAATGGGGAGCCAATTTTAAAGAAGCTATTGCCATTGCTCGTTATGAAAACAAACGTTGGTATGGTAGCCTTAAGGTAATTGCGGGTACTAGAGGTGCAGAAATTGGAGATATTAATGAGGTGTATTATGGAGGGAGTATTTATGGTAATGACGAAAATAGACCCAGCGATGAGGGTATCACCTTTTTTCAGGGTAACGAGGTCAATTCATTTTACGCCGATTTGGAACTGGGGTATTTGCTCAACCCAGCCACCAATTTGAAGGTTTACATCAATCCTATTTATCGAGATTTTCAAGCGGCTACGCAGACTCCCTCCACCTTTGATACCAATACATTGTGGGTAAATGTTGGTTTTAGAACCGATCTGTTTAATTGGTATTTTGATTATTAATGCCCACTTAGTTCTCTAAAGTTAGCGCACAGCTACCAGAAGATCCAAATAGTTGTAGACGATATTTTGCGGCAAATTTATAAATACCGTCGCGAAATAGACGAGGTATTAGCGCCAGAAAGGAAGCAATTCCTTTCCATCCTGGAATAGCAGTCAAAATTTTTAAAAAGCCGTCAGAGTGGGTGAGAATCGTATCTGCTTCAATAAGAATAACCGTTTCTAGGGATGTTCCAGAAAATCCAAGTTCCTTTAGTCGCTTTTGTCCTTTTGGTGATTGAAAAGGGACAAACTCGAATACGCTTGAGGGCGCATAGCTAAACAACCACCCAACAACGCCATTGCACAAGGCACATTCGGCGTCAAAGATGATTATACTGGTAGTAGCAGTTTCGGTTTTCATAGGATAACGATCAATTAATTGAGCATTTTTGGTCGTTAACAATGGTTTTTCATTGCTGTGTCATTCGTTAAAATTTATACAACAAAAAAGCAGGGCAATAATCTCACCCTGCTTTCAATCATTTTTTAGGATCAAATGTTAACCCTCTAAGCTCACCTGTAAACCATTATCATCTTTGGTAACCTTGGCTACGCCCATTTTTGTGAGTCCTTTAATGCCTTTGTCCCAGGCTTTATTGCTCAATCCAGCAGCCGATTTGAGTTGGGTTAACTCCTGAGGGCTATTGCTTTTTAATAATTCGTAAATCGTTTTCTCATTTTCGGAGAGGTCCAGGGCCTTTTTCTCTGGTTTCATTTGAGGGAAAAACAAGACCTCTTGAATTGATGGGTTATTGGTCAAGAACATAATCAAACGATCCATACCAATACCCATACCCGAAGTAGGAGGCATGCCGTATTCTAGGGCCCGTAAAAAATCGTAATCTATAGATGCCGTTGCCTCATCATCACCGCGTTCGGCGAGTTTGAGTTGGGCTTCAAAACGCGCTCTTTGATCAATAGGATCATTGAGCTCAGAATAGGCATTGGCAATCTCCTTACCGCATACCATTAATTCAAACCGTTCTGTTAGCTCAGGATTAGTGCGGTGTTCTTTACACAACGGGCTCATTTCTTTGGGATAGTCGGTGATAAAGGTGGGCTGTATGTAATTTCCTTCGCATTTTTCTCCAAATATTTCATCGATAAGCTTGCCTTTACCCATAGAGTTGTCAACGGCAATACCCATTTCTTGCGCAGCAGCTCTAATTTCCTCTTCGGTCTTACCAAGGATGTCAAAACCAGTAAAATGCTTAATGCTATCTGCCATGGTCACCCTTGCATAAGGAGCCTTAAAATCAACTTCATGTTCGCCAAATGTCGCTTTGGTGGTCCCATTTACCGCGAGGGCACAATGTTCAAGCAGTTGTTCGCAAAATTCCATCATCCAGTTGTAGTCTTTGTAGGCTACATAAATTTCCATGGCTGTAAACTCAGGATTGTGAGTTCTATCCATACCTTCATTTCTGAAGTTTTTTGAAAATTCATAAACCCCTTCAAAGCCACCTACGATAAGTCTTTTTAGGTAGAGCTCATTGGCTATTCGCATATATAGTGGAATATCCAGACTATTGTGATGGGTCACAAAAGGTCTTGCAGCTGCTCCACCTGCTATAGGTTGTAGTATAGGCGTTTCTACTTCAAAATAGCCTGCCTCGTTAAAAAATTGACGCATGGCATTAAAGAGCTTGGTACGTTTTACAAAAACGTCTTTAACGTGAGGATTAACCGCAAGATCAGCATAACGTTGGCGGTATCTCATTTCTGGATCTACAAATTCATCATAGGTATTACCTTGGGCATCTGTCTTGGGTAAGGGCAGTGGTTTTAACGCTTTACTCAGAAGGGTAAAGTCTTTTACCATAACTGTTTTTTCGCCCACTTTGGTCGTAAAAAGCTCTCCCTCTATACCAATAAAATCACCTATGTCCAGTAATTTTTTATAGACCTCATTATACTTAGATTTGTCATCACCTGTACAAATTTCATCTCTGTTAAAATAGACTTGTATACGACCTTCCGAATCTTGAATTTCAGCAAAAGAAGCAGATCCTTGTATGCGTCTAGACATTAATCGTCCTGCCATAATTACTTTTTCACCTTCCTGATATTGATTTTTCGCTTTCGCGGAAGTGTGACTCACAGGATATAAATCAGCGGGATAGGGGTTGATTCCTATTTCGCGTAAGCGTTCTAATTTTTGACGGCGTACTATTTCTTGTTCTGACAATTGCATATCTAACTCTTTGAAGCCGCAAAATTATGGTATTTGTCAAAATTAATAGCCAAACTTTACCGAAAACAGTCGCTAAGCTTCCAATTTTGATTCAATTTGAGACAAAGCGTCGAGGGCTTTTTTGTGAGAAGGCGTTATCTTCAAGACCTTCTTAAAATAAATAGTGGCCTTTTTTAATTGCCCGGTTTCCATTAGACGATATCCGTAATTGTAAAGCGTCGTGGTATTATTGGGATATAAATAGGTATTTAAGTATAAAACGGCTAATGCTTTTTCCTTATTTAAAGCATAGTAGAGCACATTAGCATAGGTGTTTAATTGGTAAGGGCTTTGCGTTAGAGGTTGTAATTTTTTGGCGTACTTTTTAACACGTCGCTCAAAGGCAGTGGTGTTGGTTGTAGCCAGTAGTTGATCTACCACGGTAACCAAGTGATGATTTGGCGTATAATCACCTTTGGTAATTTGGAGAATATCTTCTTCAAGACTTTCCTTAACAGACTCGACTATACGTCCTTTTTCTAAACCCTGCTGCGAAATAATAATGGTAGGAACTCTATGAATGAGTTGTCCTTCGTGCTCTCCTCCAGGGCTTTGTTTGTAGTGTGCTCGGTCTCGTGCTACGGCAATCATTGTCAATCTATCCAGATCAAAATTTGTCGCCTCCAAAATTTTGTAAAGTCTAGGGACAAGACGTTTGCTGTCACCACACCAGCTTCCCATAAACACGGTTAGGGTATAGTCATTTAAAACGGTGTTTAACTCTTTTAGAATTTGAGGATTGGGCTGGTAATTTTGCTTGTTCTCTATAAACCAACTGGCAAATGGTGGTAAGGACAATGCTTCCTGATTTATCTTGCCTATTAGTTGCACATTTTTAGAATCTCCCTCACGTTTGTTGAAAGATTGAGCCTGTCCATGAATAGTGCTTTGTAAGATCAAAAAAAGTAAAATGTATTTCATGATTTCTGTGTTTTAGAAATCCAAAATGCGACGATTTGTTTTTTTTTGACCTATTTGCTGGGGTTGAATTGAGTACTAGACCCCCGTTTGAAATGTGCTAATTATTTGGAAAACAACTCTTTGAGTTGGGTTCTGGAAGACACTCCTAATTTTCTGTAAATGTTATTAATATGACTTTTTACGGTGCTTAAACTCACAAATATAGTAGCGGCTATTTCTTTATTGGTTTGATTTTCGAGTATCAGTTGAACTATTTTCTCTTCTTGGGCCGTGAGCAATACGGCAGGATCAGGGCTCGTATTTCGATATTTTTTCTTGTAGAGGAGATAACCGTTGATTCCTAATGAAAGCAGTAAAAAAGCAATAAGCCATATCCAAAGGGTGCTCTTTGGTTTTGTTTGTGATAATAAGAATCGGTCTGCCAACAGTTCGTTGCGGTATTGCTGGGTGAATGGGTGATCTGGATAGTATTGTTCTAGGCGTTGTTCTAAGGCGTGATAATACGGATTATCCTCCAAATCGTTGAGATAAAAAGAAAACAGCTGGCTGGATCTGTCTGAGAATAAAGCATATCCATAGAGTTCTGCTAGGGGTTCTTCTAATTCTTGTCCAAATTTTTGAAAGCGTTTGAGCCATTTGGCAGCGTTAAGTTGTTTATTGGCTTGACTTTGAGTCTTGGAAAACTCAAAAGCCATTACCTCTCTTAACGAATCTAAACGCGTAAAAACTGCAGCCTTATTATTGGTAGAGCGTACTTCACAAAAAAGCTCGCTATCGAAACCCAGCGGCAGCGCCAATGTATCTGTGTTTTGAGCTATAAATAGGATTTCTTCACTATTTAAACAGTGACCCGAAAAATGTTGTAGGCTATTGGTGTTATCTATACAATTGTCGATGTGTATGCGGTAAATGTTATTTTTAGGAAGAAGATTATCTCCAGTAAAAACAAAGCGGCCACTACTATCTGGAAGGGTTTTATTTATGATTTGTTCGGGATGTATGCCCGATAATTTTCTGTAGTTATTGACCAAAGAGAGGTAGAGTTGACCTTGGCGTGTTTCGGGGGTGACTTCTCCAGAAAAAGCATACTGTGCCCAGTTTGTGTGACTTAGGCCAAGCAGAAATAGCAAGAGTAGTATTGTTCGTATAGCACCCATTACAAACGAATATACTAACTCTTACCAATACAATGTAACAAAATGTCGCTAGCCTTGACAAATAGAATAACATCAATCAAATCAAAATAAATCATGAGTTTTTGGCGCGTACTTCTAGCCATTTTTTTTCCTCCGCTTTCAGTAATTGGAAAAGGATGCGGTTCGGTATTAATAGTTTTCTTACTTTGGCTTTGTGGATGGGTTCCAGGAGTTATTGCAGCACTGGTCATTCTCAATAATCCTAAATACGATTAATTGCATAGTATGAAAAAATATTTTGTAGTCTGGGCAGCCGTAGTAGCGACGCTACTAACGAGTTGTAATATCTCCGAGCGTATCATTTTTAATGAGGATATGAGCGGTCAATATCAATCTTCTTTTGATATGAGTACCATGATGAAACTCACCAATCAAGCTACACCGCCAGATGTAGAAAAAGAAAATAAAGTTATAGATACCGTTATGGTTTTCAGTGAAATTCTGGAGACTTTTAAGGACAGTATCTCGGCCTTAGGTGCAGAAGAGCAAGCCAAACTTGAAAAGTTAAAGGGGATGACCTTACAAATGAAAATGGATGAAGCGGCTGGAGTTTTTGAAATGAATATCAAAAAGGATTTTTCGTCTTTTGATCAGATTGCCTTTATTTCTAATGATTTAAATGATCTCTTTGATGTGGCCAAGACGCAAGGAGGGGCCACCGATGGTGGATCTCCTGCAGATCAGTTGATGAAAGCTGATCCGGTTACCTACACTTTTGATGGTAATGTGTTTAGACGTGTCGATATTCAAACCCTAAGCAAAGAAGACAGTAGTTTTAATCAAAAAATGATAGACGAGCAGGCTACTCCAGAGCAAGCCGATACCGAAATAGAAGGTCAGCTACAACAGGTTATGCAACAGTTTAGCGAGATTATGGAAAAGTCTACTATGACCTTAGAATATACTTTTCCTAGAAAGATAATTGCGGTCTCTAATAGCAAGGCCAATATTTCTAACGATGGGAAAACTGTTACCTTTGTAGTAGATATGCAAACCTTACAAGAAGATAAGGACTTACTCAAAAGTTTTGAGGTAAAGCTCCAAAATCAATAAGGCGATTGCATCTCTAAGATGGGATGAATAAAGAAATTGTACTTCAGGATCTTGGTTTTAGGGATTATAAAGCCACTTGGGACTTTCAGGAACGATTATTTCAAGAGATTTTAGACATCAAAATTAAAAATCGTAGAGAGGATGCAGGTTTAACAACACCTAATTACTTTCTATTGGTAGAACACCCACATGTCTTTACCTTGGGCAAAAGTGGTGATGCGAGTAATTTGCTTGTCAGCGAAAAAGAGCTCGAGGCCAAAAATGCCCGTTTTTATAAAATTAATCGGGGCGGAGATATTACCTATCACGGCCCAGGTCAGATCGTAGGTTATCCCATTTTAGACCTAGAAAATTTTTTTACAGATATTCACAAGTACTTGAGGTTGTTGGAAGAGATGGTCATCTTAACCCTAGCCGATTATGGACTAAAAGCAGAGCGATCACCTGGCGAAACAGGTGTATGGTTTGATGTAGGTACGCCTTTTGCCAGAAAGATATGTGCTTTAGGTGTACGCGCAAGTAGATGGGTGACTATGCACGGTTTTGCTTTTAATGTCAATGCAGACTTAGGCTATTTTGACCTTATGATACCTTGTGGGATCAAAGACAAATCGGTCACATCTCTTAATGTCGAGTTGGGCAAGGCTAGTGTAGATCAAGCCGAAGTAAAACAAAAACTCTTAGGTCACTTCACTGAGCTGTTCGAGGCTCATTTTAAAAAACAGCCCATAGAGCATATACTTCCTTAGGTAGTAAGGTTGACACTAGGATGAATATTTGGTAAGCATGCCACTACTGGTAAGCTTACCTTTTTTATTGTATTCTTCCTGTTTTACCAGTCCAACACCTTTGGCAATCCATTGTTTGGCACTGCTGGTGCGGCTTAGACCCATCTTCATTTTGGTGGTATATGTAATAATATAACAATCAAAACTACCAGCTGGAGTCTCGAGTTGTTCTTGTCCAACTACTTTACGGTCTGTCATCATAAGGTTCATATTGATATTCATACCCGCTGCGCTTATCGTCATTTTCATATCGGCATCAGCAAGAGTTTGACCTACGGTCAGGTTGTTGGGTAAATCGATATCGGTACCCGTTATATCAAGATCAATATCTTTATACTGCTCCATTATTTCTGGACTGAGCAATGATTTAAATCCTATAGAAACACTATCGTCTTGACATACGATATCATAGGTCATAGAAGTAATTACTTCGCCTTTTTTGTCTATGAGATCTGAATGGATGGTTGCTATTTCCTGATCTGTGTCAGAGCTTACTGAAACCACTTCATATGTAGTTGCGCCTTCAATTTTCCCCTTTTTGTTGTAGGTGGTATACTCTGCTTTGACCCCTTCTGAGAAAGGATAAAATGCACTGCAATCTTGCCCTTGCACGGGAAGTCCAACAAGGACAAATCCCAAAACTAAAATGATAAGGTATTTCATAATTTTTATGTATTTACTTTGGTGTGCAATATGTTGAAAATAAAACAATTAACCGCAGGTAAATGCCCGTTATCTCTTGGGAGAATCAGCGGTTTACATTTTAATAAATTCTACGCGTCTATTTTGTGCTTTGCCGTCAGGGGTGCTATTGTCTGCCACAGGAACACTTTCACCTTTACCATCTACCGCGAGGCGGGAGGGATCAACGTTATAGGTGGTTTCTAGGGCGGTTTTGACGGCTGCTGCTCTTGCCTTAGATAAGGTGAGATTGGCTGCATCGGGGCCATCACTATCGGTATGCCCAACAATTTGCAATTTTATGTTTTTATCTTGTTGTAGCACTTGTGAAATTTGACGCAAAATACCGTACGATTGAGGCTGAATCTTAGCAGAGCCTGTATCAAACAGAATGCCATTGGTAGAGACCTTACCCGTAGCTATTAGCGTCCTTCTCAGGTCTTGGCCACCCTCGGCAATTTTGAGATTGGTAAAAAATAATTCTTCCTTTCCGTCCTTAAAAGTACCTACCTGAAAGCGTACTCCTTTGAGCTTTTGGGCTGGAATTAATTTAGGGATGTCTACATATTTCTTGTCATTTACCCAAAACCTGAAGCGTTCTTTATTGACAGCTATTGAAAAATGGGGTTTATTTATCACCGCTTTTCGGATGTCTGCGGTTACTGTACTATTAATAGTGCGGCCCTGCCCAGCTATATAATTTCTTACCTGTATGCCTTGAGGAGCATATTGAGTAAAAGGAATACTTACCTGAGCCGAATTTTTTGCATTTTCAAAGTCCTTATTTTCTACGAGTTGCACATGAAGTTTTGCTTGCGAAGAAGTGTTTCCGTCAATACCATTAGTAAGAACATCAAATTCTATAGTGTAGGATTCTGGGAGGTCATCGGCAAGGGGTAGGTAATAGAGACCATAGCCAGGAACCATTTTTAAATAACGTTGGGAATCATCATTTACGGTGACTACTTCTCCTGTCCCATTCGTATTCCACTTGGAGGGGAAATCGCCAATAAAATCTGCAGAGTAATCATCAAAAAATATCAGCTTATCTCCCGGTACAAAGTCAAATTTACTATTGACCTTAAATTCTGAAGAGACCGTTTGAGGCTGCTGTTGATCTGAAGCACCAGAAGAGGAAGTACTGCCACCATCACTAGATGAAGTAGTTTCACTTTGCCCGGATGCAGTGTCAGTGTCTTCTGTGGTCTCCGAAGTACGTTGACCTGCCAGTAGTTCTTTTGCCGTCTTAATCGAATATTTAAGCGCTTTTTTGGCTCGATTTATTTGAAGAACCGCTTTGGCTTGTTTTAGGGCCCCTGTACCGTCGAGGTCTGAGATGATATCGGGAGCGCTTTCGCTTAAAGCGGAAAGATTGGACAGTGCATTTTCCAATACATCAATGTCCTGATCTTCCAGAGATTTACCTGCAGCGGCATATCCATCGTATAGATAGACTTTGTCGTAAAGTTCAAAAGACTCTCTAACAAAAGTATCTACACTCGAGATACCTACCGTATTTCTGGGACGTTTGATTTTCTTGGTCTGGGCGGTTACTGGAATTGCTATTAGAAGCACCAGTGCAATGAGGTTGATTTTTGACATTAGAATGGTTTTGTGACTTAAATGTACAAAAATCAGCGTTTTAAGTGTGGTTTTCAAGGGGTTTTTGACCCCTTTTTGGGTCTTTAGTAAGCCGTTTTAAGTTAATTGATCTTATAGATGAGCACCGCATTAGCATCACCTTGAGTAACTAGTCCTACGCTTTTTGCGCGTTCCAAATAATCAATATCTGCCTGAGAAATACCATAAACCGGAAAATTTTCTAACAGTTTGGCCGCCTTGTCAAAAACATAAACTTCGCTGGTTTCTGTATTGGTCACGCTTACATAAAGTGCTTTTCCAACTTTTTTTACCGTGGGTTTGCTATAGGTTCCAAAAGGCAATACGGCTTTTTGATCGTTAATGATAAGGTTATTTTCTCTCATAGAAACAATGCTGTTACCAACCTTAATTATATGAGCGTCCGAACCTATAGTGGTAGCGTTTTCAAGAATGTTGCCTTTGGGTGTTATTAGTAATTTGTCGCCATTGACATCATAGGTCATAAAATTAGAACCCTCGGTGTATATAGGTTGATTACCAAAGGCAATAGTCTTGGGCACCTCAATACGCGTGCTGCCGGTACGACCCAGGATATGGAGTTTGCCATTGTTTGCAGCAATTAGTATGTAGTCTTTGTTCCCAATACGAATATGTTGAGGAGGCATAATGATCTCACTCTCGGCTTTTTTGAAGGTGAATCCATTTACAGGTTTTGCTTTTTTGTCGTACATCAAGACAGCGTCATTTTGAACAATGACAAAACGATAATTTCGGTTTTTCTCATAGTCAAATATAGCCAGTGGCTGAGTGATTGGATCTCTAAAGGAAATAGGAAAGGGACTAACCTCTTTGCCATTTCGGTCTAGAATATAAAAAGTGGTCTCTGTCGCAAAAGCTAATTGAAGCCTGCCATTGCGGTAGAGATCAACTTGCTCGACATCACCCAGAATGGGGCTATCCAATTTTTTTTGCCAAAAGATCTCACCCGTGTTGCTTACCAGATAAAGGGTGTTATCTGTGTCCTGAACAAGAATATCCATGCCCTTGGTGCGATGGTTCTTGACCATCTGAGGTTTTTTAAGTAACGGTTTGTTAAACTTAATATTTGCTATTTGACTAATGGTGCCCTGAACCCCTTCAGTCTGGTTTTTGTTTAATACCGTGTTGAGTAATAAAAAGTCGCGTTCTTGAATAAGTTGGGTGGCCAAATAGGGATAACCAGCTAGATCCATCTTGGGCGCCTTATCACTTTGCCATTGCCTATAGCCTTTTTGATTGAGTAACTCAATATGCAAAAAACTTGCGGCTGTACTCAACAGCTGTGCCGTGTTTGTAAATACTTCACTTTTTTCTAAGGTGGCCTTGTTCTGATAATTGGCGATAATGTCTTCTAGTATTTCTTGAGTTTGCGCAAAAACAAAAATATCGTCTATCTGACAGTATACATTGACTTGAGGGACGTCTTTTAAGCCCGAGTACGCTTTCGCGAAAGCGGAAGGCTGCCCTAATTCATAAATCTTATACTGTCTAAAGCTTGTTTTTTCTTCTCTGGCTGCTAAGGCTTCTTCGGAGAGAATCACATCGTTAGAAACGGCTGCGATTGCGGTGCCATTATTGGTTTTAATAAGTCCAACTTCTTGAAAAGTTTTGAGGTAATCTTCGCCGGTGAGACTAAATTTTAAGGGATCAATTTTTTCAAATCGAGCCAAATTGGCTTTGTAGGTTTCCCAGTTTTCGTGTGTAATTGCGGTTAAAGAAAGTGCCGAAATTGGGGTGACCTTATAAATGCTATTGGTCACTGGCGTGGTGCCGCTAAATAAATCTAGGGTTAAATTGGAGGAGGTGTCTAGAATAACCACACCGCTTAGAAGTAGGTCGTTATTACTAAGGTCAATATCGGCCGAGGCCCAGCTAAAGGCATTGTCTAGTTGCCCGCTCTTTCCTCTTGGAAATAAATTACCCCAGACATCCTTAAATTGATCGCCCCTAAAAAGGACGCTTGCGGTGGCATTAGAGGCCGTCGCTCCATAAGCCCGATCAAATGAGAGATCCTGGGTTTTGGGCTCGTCATACTCGCGTAGGATGTTTTCCAGAAGTAATTGGGAGGTACTTACAATCTCTGTGTCATCGATAATTAAGGTGTAAAAATCGCGGCTATCGGTTTGTATTTTCTTAATCTGTTGGGTTGCGATGGTCGTAGTGGCAGTGCTATCTATATCCCAATGTTGAGGTTGATAGGATGTGATCAAGCTCACTTCATAATCGGCCTTACCCAGAGGGGTAAAACAAATTAGGGTAAGCCCTTCGGGTTTGAATCTATCGAGTAATACACCTTGCTCCTTGATAAATCCAGCCAGAGGTGTTTGGGATATGGCCTCGACAAAATCATTGTTTTGTAATTGAGTGCTTAATTGTTGGAGGTCATTTGTTTTGACAATTACCGAGGCTTTACGCGGTATAAATTGGCTCAAATTAGTAGTCTTATTGGAAGGTGAAGAACAGCCTATCACAAATACACACACCATAAAAGATAAAAGGAAAGCTCTCATAAACGTATTAAGTCGGTTGTTCAAAAATACATACAAGCCTCGGTTTGATAAAGGCTTCTCCCTGTGAGTTATCGAGGGGTTTTTAACAATAACTCAACCCTTTGTATTATTAAAATCGAGTTGGTATTGTTCGGGGAGTAGTCTAAAGCTTTTGCGGTGGTACTTGGTGATGCCATATTTTTTAATAGCCTCTCGATGTTCTTTGGTGGGATACCCTTTATTTTGCTTCCAGTTGTACATGGGAAATTCTTTATCAATAGCTTCCATATAGGCATCTCGAGCTGTTTTGGCTAAAATCGAAGCCGCTGCTATAGCGAGGTATTTGGAATCGCCTTTAACGATACAAGTATGCATAATATCAGGCAGCGGTTTAAATCGATTGCCATCTACCAAGATGTGTTCTAGCTTTATCTTAGCCTGTGTTAACCCCGATACCGATGACTCTTTTGACAATTGATCCTGAATCTGATAGACACTGTCCTGCATGGCCTTTATAGAGGCGTTGAGTATATTGATTTGATCAATCTGCTCCATCATTATATGGCTAACTCCAAAGGCAAGTGCCTTCTCTTTAATGAGGGGTTGAAGTAGTTTGCGGTTTTTTTCTGAGAGTAATTTTGAATCGGTAAGAAGCTCATTTTGAAAATCATCGGGTAGTAATACCGCAGCTGCGGTCACTGGTCCAGCCAGACAACCGCGTCCTGCTTCATCGGTACCACATTCGACCAGGTGGGTATGATATTTGAGCTTTAACATGCTTTTAAATGATGAAAATACAGGATTCTGCCTAAAAAAATTAACTTTGACCGATCAAAAATCCTAAATGCGCTTCTACCTTTTTCTTTTGTTATTTGTGATGTCGTTGGCCACGCTGGCGCAAAACCCCATCCTTCAGAGAAATCCACAACGAGGAGCTAGAGGGCAGACTGGGGCTACAAGTAACAACAATGTGGCCGATTTTGTTAGGCCTCCAGTAGAAGATTATAAGATTATTTCTATTGCTAATGACACCACCCATGTAGATACTACTCAGAGTATCCAGAAAGAATATCGTTTTAATTATTTGCGAAAAGATCGATATAGGTTACTTCCTTTTGCCAATACAGGACAAACTAATAATACCCTAATCTATGAGTTTGACAAGCTAAGCACCATGCCACTAAGCCCGGCTCAGGCAAGACACTTTAATTATATGGGTGTAGACGATATCAATTACTATCACGTACCCACCCCGCTTACAGAGTTGTATTTTAGATCGGCATTTCAACAAGGGCAACAGCTCGATGCCTTTTTTACGATGAATACTAACCCAAGACTCAATTTTTCGATTGCCTATAAAGGAGTAAGAAGTTTAGGTACTTATCAAAATGCGCTTACTAGTACAGGTAATTTTAGGTCTGCCTTTAGTTACCGTACCAAAAATGACCGCTATCATATCAGGGCGCACTGGGTGGCACAGGACCTGCTCAATCAAGAAAATGGAGGTTTGCAGGATCAAGCGCTAGAGCAATTTCGAAGTGGCGACGATCAATTTGATGACCGCTCTCGTTTATTGGTGCAATTTCAGGATGCCGAGAATATCCTAGACGGCACCAGGGTATATGTCAATCATTATTATAACCTCATTCAGCAAAAGGATAGTATTTCAGATTATTCGCTTAGTCTGGGTCATGTCTTTAACAGTGAAAATAAATTCTATGAATACCGCCAATCTGCAGCTAGCTCCTTTTTTGGAGATGCCTTTGACAGCGGTAGTTTTAGAGACAGGACCGACCACGAAGAAACCTATAATGAGCTCAATGTGTCCTACAGGAGTAATACGCTAGGGCAGCTTACTTTTCAAGCCAATACCACTCACTATGATTATGGCTACAAATCGGTATTGATTCAAGATGCCAATAATGATGGGATTACAGAGCGTATCCCCAACCGATTAATTGGAGATATTTTTGCGGTAGGCGGACGTTATAAGAACACTTTGGGAGGCTTTGATATTAGCGGGGAAGCACAGCTTAATATCGCAGGAGATTTTGACGGTTATTCCTTTAAAGGTGAAGCAGGTTATACCTTAGGCTCTTTGGGACGACTTCACGGTCGTTTTCAAAGTAATTCTAGTGCCCCCAATTACAACCACTTGCTATTTCAAAGTAATTACATCAATTACAATTGGCATAATGCACCCACTTACAAGAATGTAAACACCAATACCTTGTCATTTGGATTAAAATCTGAGAAGTTGCTAAATGCTGAGGTGGCAATCAACACCATAGATAACCTAGCTTATTTTGCAAAGTCGCCTGTAGATAGTCTGGTTACTTCTTTTCAATCTCAGGCAGCTGTCAATTATTTATCGGTTACGGCGCAGCGCGAATTTAGGTATGGTAAATTTGCTTTAAATGCGGCAGTCACCTATCAAAATGTGGGTGGAGCCACAGAAGTGTTTAATGTGCCCCAACTCCTTACCCGAAATTCGATCTACTTTACCGATCGTATTTTTAAAAATGCGCTCTTTTTGCAGACAGGTTTTAATGTAACCTACTTCACTCAGTACAACATGAATGGCTACGATCCAGTCTTGGCCGAGTTTTTTGTCCAAAACGAGCAGGAATTGGGAAGTTTTCCTTTGTTGGATTTCTTTATTAACGTGAAGGTGAGGCAAACAAGGATCTTTCTAAAGGCCGAACATTTTAACAGTAAGTTTACGGGTAATGATTTCTTTAGTGCCCCTGCTTATCCTTACCGAGATTTTAATGTACGATTTGGATTGGTGTGGAATTTCTTTTTATAACCCATTGACCGTCTACGCTTTCGCGAAAAAGTATACCCAAAATATCACCTTTTGCGGTTTAAAATGCGTCATTTTTTCTAAGCTCTAGGTAGCGTGTTGACGTTTTTGTGAATTTCTAAAGCTGTTTTTTTGACAACAGTAGCAGTGATTCTGTACTAATTTTGCAACAATATATTTTTTTAAAAATAATTTTTATTTGTTAATATGCTGTAAACAAAAGGCTTGACGGGAAATTCAAAAAAAGATTTTAAAATTCTTTTTGTTTTGTTTGTTTAGAATAAAAAAACCGTTGTATATTTGCACCCGCTTAACGAGGGAACGTTGTTTGTGAGTTGAGTAAGTTCTTAAAAAGTAGGTTTATTGAAGGGTTGTTTTAGGGCAATTCTGGCATAGTTAAAAGGTTCGACTCCTTTGGATCTAACAAGACATTCTTGTATTGGCTTTTTTAAAGGGTTAGTATAGG
>CAZJWI010000006.1:0-6311 GCA_964549485.1 uncultured Flavobacteriaceae bacterium | reverse complement strand
AATGGAACTTTTACACATCATCTCAATGAGTATGAATTGACATTTGATGGTGAATTAGGCATTGGAACTATTAGAGGATTGGCTCTCAAAGGTGGTCTTACTTATCTCGAATTTGATATGGATTTACATCTAGATGTTGATTTTGTTTCTCAGTCGAGCAGTTTTCCACCATTGTGCTTTGCATATTGTTCAAAAGGAGCGATTACACATCACTTTTCTTCACAACCAGCCTCTAAAACGAAGATTGATAATTTTCAGACCGCTGTCCTTACCAATAGGGAGCAGGGGGTCAATGTAATCCGATTTAAAAAAGACACACCCATAAAAACCTCGATAATTCTCGTAAATCGTTTGGCTTCCGACAGCCAACTCCCAAGTGCCGTGCTCAACAAAGAACTACAGACTAAATTTATAGGCAAAGGTCCTTCTACTAACAGTATTGCTGTAAGTTCTTATAATTTAAAAGTGGCCGAAAAGGTGCAAGAACTAGCAGCAGTAAAGGAAACTGGTTTGGTGAGAAGCTTAATTGTTGAAGGTATTGTTCATATGATGTTGGCTTATGAAATAAAACAACATGATATCGATGTAAATAATACAACAATGAATACCGGAAACCTTACCGTAAGAGAGTTGGCGCACATACGCGAAATTTCTACACTCATCAACAATTACCCTCAAAAACAATATACTGTTAAAGAGTTGTGTTTAAAGAGTGGTTTGACACCAGCCAAGCTCCAATGTGGTTTCAAATTGATGCATGATACAACGGTTAATAATTATATAAAGAATGTACGGGTAAAACTAGCAGAGCACCTTTTAAAGACAACAGATATGAATGTGTCTGAAGTAGTATATAGTATTGGATTTACAAGCAGAAGTTATTTCTCAAGAATCTTTAGAGAGCGCTTTCAATGTAGTCCTAGCGAATACAAATACAATACACAAGTTTATGTTCAGACAGCCTAAGAACCTGGCCCATGTCAAGTTTATTCAAGTAGTAAGGCTATCTACCGCATTTAAATTTAATGTAATAAGAGTTCAACTATCTCGATAATTACATGACTTTATCTCAAGTAACGCAGATTAATACAACCTATAAAGTAAATAGAGTACACTAAAAATTATATAACTATGAATCACGAAAACGACAATAAGGAAGAGTCTAACATTCCAATCGAAAAAAATGCTATTGATAAAAAAGCCAATGAAGCCGATGGAGCTCAAATCAACCATCAAATTAAACAACGAAAAGAGCAGCATCAGCCTAGAGATAATGCCTAGGTAAAAGTATTTTTAAAATTTCATGACGCGATTAGTCTTTGATGATAACTTAATTCCATACTTAAGGTGATCAAGGACTAATCGTTTTCTTTTGAGTCTTTTGTTGATTGATCGCTATTTGTTGACTGCTCTGGGTTATCTTCATGCTCATTGTCAAGCAAAGAATGATCTGACTTAAGCCCTACAATGGCTATGATGTTGGTTACTGTTGTGTACAACATAAGGACCACTACAATCATCATACCGCATAGTATGGAAGATATAATCAGCGTTGTCCAGTAGATAAGATCAAACCAGGAAGTAGGGACACCTTCAGATTCTATTATTGGGATATTAAAAAATTGGAACATTACTAAAGCACCTACAATTAGAATAACATCAAATTTGGCAATACTTAGGACCTGATAGTAATGATCTTCTTTAAGATTGTTATCGGAAGAAGAACTAATTCCTAATAAGGTCAAGAGTAGGGCAAGAATAGTGGTGGCGGCTAGTATTATTGTATTACACAACATATTAAGTCCAGACATCGATGCTTCCAAAAGACTTTTGGCTTCGTAGCCTGAAATATTTCCTAAGCTAAAGACACCAAGTCCTACAAATACAGTGGTTGCTAGTCCTCCCAAAATAGGACGCTTGTGACGCGTAATAAAGTTTTCCATACAGTTACAATTATAGATTGCTTATTGTTAGAGTTCTCAAGACGGAAAGCCTTAGAGCCTCAATGAAATATAGCTAAGCCTTGGCAATATCGTTGCACCTATCGAAGTGATGGTGAGCTGGATAAGACAATAATAGTTGTCACTAAAGTGAAAATGCTATTTGGTAATAAATGTACCTACTTCCCAATACAAAAATTAGCAAAAATGTTTCCTAGGAGCTCGTCATTGGTGACCTGCCCTGTAATTTCTCCAAAGTGGTAAAGGGCTTGTCTAATATCAATAGCCATCAAGTCACCCGATAGGTTGGTGTCTAAGCCGTATTGAACTTTTTCTATCTCTTCTAAGGCCTTTAAAAGCGCATCATAATGTCTAGAGTTGGTGACTATGGTTTCGTCATTGCGCAAGGCGCCAGTATTTACAAATTCTAATAATTTGGTTTGAAGCGCATCAACACCACTGTTTGTCTTGGCCGAAAGCAAATGGATTTCTGGAATGCGCTCTAGTAATTGTTTTTGATCTTGCTCGCTTAAAATGTCTATTTTATTAGCGATAATTAGCAAAGGCTTGGAGGGAAATTGATTCTTAATCTTTTCAATCTCAAGTAGTATAGTTTTATGTGAATGTAAAAGCTCTGCGGCATTGATCATAAATAGTACAACTTGAGCCTGTCCAATCTTTTCAAAGGTTTTTTGTATCCCTAAACCTTCAATGACATCCTTGGTCTCACGAATACCTGCAGTATCTATAAATCGAAACCCAATACCTCCAATTGTAATTTCGTCTTCTATGGTATCTCGGGTTGTTCCGGCAATATCGGAAACAATGGCTCTCTCCTCGTTGAGCAGTGCATTGAGTAAGGTCGATTTACCTACGTTGGGTTCGCCAACGATGGCTACGGGAATACCATTTTTTATGACATTTCCTGTGGCAAAAGAATCAATAAGCCGTTTGAGCACTGTAGTAATGCGGGCTACCAAAGCTTTAAATTGACTGCGGTCTGCAAACTCTACATCTTCTTCGGCAAACTCTAATTCGAGTTCAATTAGTGAGGCAAAATTGAGCAGTTCTTCTCTCAGTTTGGCAATTTCGTTAGAGAACCCCCCGCGCATTTGCTGCATAGCAATTTGATGACTTGCTGCATTATCACTCGCAATGAGATCGGCTACGGCTTCGGCTTGACTCAAATCCATTTTGCCATTGATAAAACTACGCAAAGTAAATTCTCCAGCTTGTGCTGCCCGGCATCCCGATCGCAATAATAATTGGATTATTTCTTGTTGGATATAACTGGAACCATGACATGATATCTCGACAGTGGGTTCTCCAGTATAGGAATTAGAATTTTTAAAAAGCGACACCAAGACTTCATCAATCACACGATCTTGGTCTACGATATGCCCCAGATGTATGGTATGTGTTTTCTGAGCTGCAAGATCCTTTTGATGTATCGAGCGAAATAAAGGCGTGCAAATAGCAATAGCCTCTGGTCCTGAAACTCTAATTACAGCAATAGCCCCAGCTCCAGCAGGACTAGCCAATGCAACGATAGTGTCTTGATGCGTCATAGCCTAAATGTAATCAATTAGTCTCTAAGGTATTTCTTATCCATCCAAAAAGTGCCAAAGGGGACAATTGAACATAGCAAAACCACTCCTAAAGTTTTATTATACCAGTGACGTTCATTTTTGATCATGATGGCCATAACGATATAGGCCAAAAAAAGAAATCCATGAGCCATTCCAATCACCTTGTTGGGATAACCGTTGTCCCAAATATATTTTAATGGCATAGTGACAAAAAGAATTAAAAGAAATGAAATCCCTTCTAATATACTTATCCAACGAAAACTCTTTAACATGCTATATTTTTTTGCAAAGATACTCTACAAAAAACCGGACTGCAAGGCAAATAGACTTTCCTTAAAAGTTCTGTAGTGTCTCAAAATCTTTGTTTACAATAATAGGAACAACCATTAGTGCAATTGAGCTCAAGAGTAGTAGAAAATAGTTGGGTAAACTCCCACTAAATTAGTACATTCTATGATCTATATACGGTTGTATTTATTGCTGTAAGCGAAAGAAAAAAACATATGGAAAAATTAAAAAATAAAGTTGCCTTGATAACTGGAGGCACCAAAGGGATTGGTTTAGGAATAGCCAAAGCAATGCTAGATCAGGGTATGCGAGTAGCGCTAACGAGTAGAACACTTGAAAATGCCAAAGAAGTAGCTAGCCAGCTAGATGGCGATGCTCTTGGCGTAGCTGGCGATGTACGCAATCTTAAAAGTATGCAGCACGCTGTTGCCGCAACCATAGAGGCTTTTGGACAACTGGATACGCTCATTGCCAATGCAGGTGTTGGGTATTTTCAGCATATAGAAGCGCTCACTCCCGAGCAATGGCATCAAACTATAGACACCAATTTGACAGGGGTGTTTAATACGGTCAAGGCAGGAATAGCTGCCATCAAACAGAGCAAGGGTTATATTATTAGTATTTCAAGTCTGGCAGGTGCCAACTTTTTTGCAGGTGGTACCGCATACAATGCGAGTAAATTTGGGCTAACTGGTTTTACTCAAGCCCTTATGCTTGATGTGAGACAAGACGACGTTAAGGTGAGTACCATTATGCCAGGATCGGTGAGTAGTCATTTTGGGGGTAGAAGTCCTAAGGAAGGCTCAGACTGGCGTATTCAACCTGAAGATATTGGGCAAATCGTCATCGATTTATTACAAATGCATCCCAGAACACTTCCTAGCAAGGTAGAGGTGCGACCCAGCAAACCCAAGTCAAAGTAACAACAATAAAAAAGCCCAGATAAGATAGCTTATCTGGGCTTTTTTAAACAAATACCTCTTAGTACTCATTCAATGCGTTTACGTAATAACGAAGTTCTTCTTCGTTGGACGATTTGTCAATATCTCTAATCAGACATAAAAAATAATGTAAGCTGTCTTTAGGTTCTCCTTCTACAGGTATTGTACCTTCCTCTTCTTCTAAAGATTCTTCTTCGGGCATTCCTATAGCAAAAGTGCCGTATTCATTAATATGCTCTGCCGATAAGCGTGTCGCTTTTGCCAAAAGCGGCAACTCTTCTGTTATCGTATAAGGGCGAAGAGCCATAAGATCTTCGACCACAGTGTTAATGATGATACCATTTTGCTCTACATCTGAGATGAGCTTATTGATTAGTTTTACGGCTCTGGAGTCTTGAAGTTTGTTCATAATGAAGGACGATAGTTGCTTTTAAGGTTTGCAAATTTAGCTTTTTGTATGCCGTTACACCAATATTTTTTGTTATAAATTCGTTACAATCTAACCTTTTTAAATGAGCAAACGGGCCTTAAAAAAATATCTGACCGATTTAGATAAAACAGCATTAGAAACTCAAATACTTGATTTGTATGAGCGTATACCACAAGTAAAAACATTTTACGATTTTGTTTTTAATCCAAAAGAGGATAAAATGGTCGAAGAGGCCAAAATGAAAATAAGTAATGAGTACTTCCCTCTAAGACGCAAACGTCCTAGAAAACGCCGTTCTGTGGCTCAGAAATTTATCAAACAGTTCAAAACCTTAGGCATGGATCCTAGTTTGCTCGCCGATGTGATGCTCTACAATATCGAAATAGCCCAAACCTATAACCAACATGCCCATACGTCGCCAGATTCTTTTTACAAAAGCATGGGTAATTCATTTAAAGAAGCGATGCAATGGATGCGTTATCACCGCCTTACAACGGTCTTTTCTTCGCGTATTGAACGTATTGTCAGTCTAGCCGAACAACAGCAGTGGCCCAATGCCGATCAATTTGATAACTGGGCCAATGACGATGTTGATTAATTGTTTACTATTTTTTGAACTTTTTCTAAGTACGCTTTCGCGAAAGCATAAAAATCTATTAGTTTTGCAAGATTGAGATTTTCACTAGCAAAAACGCATTTTTTTGAGCCAGATTACCGAAACAACTTCCATCCCTGAAAAGGAACTATACGATTACCAAGAAAAAGATCTCCAAGCCATCTTTAAATGCATGGACGATCAGAAAAGCGATTACAACTTACTCTATCAACTGCCTACAGGAGGAGGGAAGACAGTCATATTTTCTGAAATTGTACGCCGATACATAGCCAAGCACGAAAAGAAAGTGGTGATTCTCACCCACCGTATAGAACTATCGGCTCAGACCTCCAACATGCTTACAGGTTTTAATGTGCCCAATATGATTATCTCTAGTGATGTCAAATCATTAGAAGATGAGGATGAGTATATGTGTTATGTGGCTATGGTCGAAACCTTGACCAACCGTTTACAGGAGGAGCAAATCACCTTTGACGATGTAGGCTTGGTGATCATTGATGAGGCGCA
>CAZJWI010000005.1:0-5840 GCA_964549485.1 uncultured Flavobacteriaceae bacterium | reverse complement strand
CTGTATACCCACTATTCGTTAATGTTGAAATAGCCTTGGCATCAATTTCATTTGCCATATTAGCCGCATGATAACAAATGGATTTCGTTATGTATCTATTGGTACGAATATGAGGAGGTAATTGCGGTACTTGAATTAAACTTGAATTCTCTACACTTTTTAAAATATTTGACATTTGCTGAATAACCTGAACGGGATATTTCCCCACAGATGTTTCTCCCGAAAGCATTACAGCATCAGCTCCGTCCATAACAGAGTTTGCAACATCATTCACTTCTGCTCTTGTAGGCGTAAGGCTGGTAATCATAGTTTCCATCATTTGCGTTGCGATGATTACTGGAATTCTAGCACGTTTTGCTCTTAAAACCAACTTCTTTTGGATTAACGGTACTTCTTCAGCAGGAATTTCTACTCCAAGATCGCCTCGCGCTACCATTAAACCATCGCAATAGGCAACAATTTTATCAATGTTGGTCACCGCTTCTGGCTTCTCGATCTTAGCGATAATCGGGATTTTATGTTCGGCATGCGTATCGATAATTTGTTGAAGCTCTTTGAGGTCTTCGGCATGTCTTACAAATGATAGGGCAATCCAATCTACTTTTTGGGCAATAGCAAATTTGGCATCCTCTACGTCCTTCTCTGTCAAAGCTGGCAGCGAAATATTAGTGTTGGGCAGGTTGACCCCTTTTCTAGAACGCAAAGGTCCTCCTTGAATCACCTTCGCTTCCACCTCATTCTTCCCATCTGTCTTCATCACTTCAAACATCAGCTTCCCATCATCGAGCAAAATACGCTCTCCTTTTTTCACATCTCTTGGAAACTGCTGGTAGTTCATGTAAACGCGCTCCTTGGTGCCTTCAAATTCCTTTTCGGTAGAAAAGGTAATCTTATCTCCAGGATTGACAACAACTTCTTCTTTCATACGACCCACGCGCAATTTGGGGCCTTGCAAATCACCTAATATTGAGATATTAAAACCGTGCTTTTCGCTAAGCTCTCGTATCATGGTGATGCGCTCTTTGACGTCTTCATAATCGGCGTGAGAGAAATTGATGCGAAAAACATCAACCCCTGCCTCCATCATCTTTTTGAGTGTCTCGGCTTTGCTGGTTGCAGGCCCGAGGGTAGCAACAATTTTGGTCTTTTTTCTATTTGGCATTATTCAAATATTAGATTTTCTTTTGCTTTTAATGTGTCGACCATCACCTCATAGGCTGTGACAATCTGCGGTATTTGATTTAAGGTCGTGAGGGTTTTTGCTTTCGCGAAAGCGTTGCCATCCTCAACCACCCGGATCAGGTAATCAACCTTAGGCAATTCTTGCATAAATTGAAAACTGACAATTGCCGTATTTTGACCGTCAAATAAACCTTGACTCTTCGCCGTTTTGGCAAATCTAGTTCTATTTTCGATCAGTTGATAGGTGCGGTAATTGGCCTTATCTTCAAACTCGTAAAAGGCAAACGGCACTGTATCTTCTCCATAATCCATTTGAACATCCTGTCTACATCGAGCAAGCTGAAGATTTAGATATTTATTGAGAAGAAATGCTAGATAATACGGCTCTAGCGAGCCGTGTATGGCTATGAGTGTAAAATCATACCCAATATCATCGTCTAAAACAAGTTTATAGGTACCCATTGCATTTTTACGAAGAATAAAGATACATAATGTCGAGAGATCCTACCCTGGTTAGGCTAGTAAATACACGAAATCGTTTGCGCCAAGTATGGCCTATTACACGGTTATAATGGCAATAAAATGGTCACTATGGTGCCTTTGTTGTGTTGGCTTTCGATATCAAACTTCCCTTGATGCGCCTTTACAAACTGATCACATAAAATTAATCCTAGTCCAGATCCTTTTTCATTGGAGGTACCAGATTGTCGCGTAACCGTGGTGACATCTAGCAATTTGCCCATGTATTGCTCTGGTATACCTATTCCATTATCTTCTATGCTAAAAGATAAATAAGAGCCAATTTTATTAATCTCTATGACAATGATGCCTTTCTTGTGCGAAAATTTAATCGCATTAGAGAGTAAATTTCTGATAATGGTGGCTATCATGTTTTTATCGCCTTCTACTTTCCCATTGTAACTTGACTCCAGACGTACTTTAAGGCCTTTTTCGTCTAAGAGATGTTGTTGTACTTTGATCTGGTCTTTTGTGATCTTAAGTATATCTATGGATTCAGGATGAAAAGAGATTTGTCCAGTTTGTACCTTAGACCATTTTAATAAGTTGTCTAGCAGCGATATACTGTTCTTGCTCGAATCTTCTAATTGTTTAAATATTTCGTTGGTTTGTTTATTGCCAAATTCTTCCCCTTTAAGTACATCCAGAAAATTAATCACCGAAGACAAGGGACTTCTGAGATCATGAGCAATGATAGAAAAGAATTTATTTTTTGTAGCCACCAGCTCTGATAATTGCTGTTTTTGAGCAGCAATTTTTTTATTGGTTTTTTCGTAGAGATAGAACTGACTGATGAGAAAGAGCATAAATCCTAAAATGGCCAGTAGCCATAACGAATAACCAATAATGACATTGGTACTGTACAAGTTTTCTTCTTTGTAAGCCGTACTCACCGTAAAGACCTTATTGTAAAACGGTATTTGCGTGCTGATATATGCTTGTTCACTCAAATCGAAATTCTCAAAATATTCAGGATCTTCTTCGGTCGCATATACCTTCTGCCCGTTATAGGCTCTGGTACGATCAAAATAAGCCCCAGAGTCACTCATAAACTTATAGACAAACTCTTCTTTGGACACATTTTGATACACGCGATTTACGATAGGCATAAATTCAAATACAGCCGTAACATAGCCCCTGGATCTGCCTAAGCTATCGAGGACGCCAAACCCATAGGGCAAAGCAACTTTTCCTTCAATTAAGTTAGTTGGAGAAGAGACGTACAACAAATCTTTGCGCATCAAGGTATCCATTCGTACAATACCCTGGTCACCAATAATATCTCGCATTGAGGTTCCTCTGAGATTACTAGGGTCTATTTGATCCTTATCAAAGTCATATATAAAAATATGATTTGTATCGATGTAGGAGATGCTAAAAGGAGGGTCAATGGTTAGATTATTTGCTTGTCTTTTTACAAAATCTTGAAGCGCCTCCTGACTAGGCATTTCGTCGGCAATTTCAATAACGGTTTTAATCCCTGTAAGAAAAGTAGCGTAATTGGTGAGGGCGTCTTTGAGTTCGGCAGCAGCTTCGGCATTGGCCTGTTCCAATCTCAGGTCATGTGCTTCAATATCCTGCTTAATAATGTGATTGCTCACCCAGTAGATAGCCGCTATTGTACTTAAGGCAAATAGGGCAAAAATGAGATAATATTTTTTTGGCAAGCGTACAGCCATAGTATAATCTTCCTTCTTTAGCTTAAAGCGGTTTTTGTTAAATCCTGATCTTGTTTTACTTAAGGGGGGCTAAATGTACACAATTGATACGGGTTGCACAGCCTATTTGGCTTCTATCTCTCGTTGAAACGCAAAAAAGGCACGCTTAGCGGCAATTTCTTCAGCCTTCTTTTTGGAAGTTGCTCTGGCCTTAGAGGCAATAGTTTCATCTATATAAAGTCTCACAGCAAAGTGTTTGACAAGATCTTGACCTGTGTCTTCGTATGTATCAAAACGAAAGGTCTTCTTCTCTTTTTGACACCACTCTATCAAAACACTTTTATAACTAATGATACGTCCTTCTAGCTTTTCGATATCGACATAGGGCTCAATGACCCGTTTAAAAATAAATTTTTCGCAATAGCGAAATCCTCGATCCAAATAAATTGCGCCTATTAATGCTTCAAATAGATTGCCGTGAATATTGGCTCCAAAGTTATCTACGGGAATATTGGCTCTTACATATCTCACCAGATTCAAGTCTTTCCCGAGTTCATTGAGGTGCTTTCTACTCACTACCTTAGAACGCATTTTGGTGAGATAACCCTCATTGCCTCCTTGCACCTCATCAAATAAATGAGCAGCAATGACAGCCCCCAACATAGCATCCCCCAAAAATTCTAAGCGCTCATAATTAAGCGGGTTGCCGTCTTCCTTTTTTAAGTTTAAAGAACGATGTGTAAAAGCTTTTTCATAATGCGACAAATCTTTTGGTTTAAATCCCAAAATCGAATGCATGCGCATAAAAAAACTCCCGTCATTATCTGAACGGGAGTTGAATATTTTTTTAAAAGCGTTCATGTTTGTTACGCTTCTATTTTTCTAAATAGCACGCAGGCATTATGTCCTCCGAAGCCAAAAGTATTACTCATCGCAACATTGATTTCTTTTTCTTGAGCCTTATTTAAGGTAAGATTAAAAGAAGGATCAATGTTTTCATCTACGACACTGTGGTTGATTGTAGGTGGGACTAAGCTGTGTTTCATCGCCAATATAGATGCGATAGATTCTATAGCTCCTGCGGCACCTAAAAGATGACCCGTCATAGACTTAGTAGAATTAATATTGATATTCTTAGCATGCGCTCCAAAGACTTTGGTAATGGCCTTTAATTCGGCCACATCTCCTAAGGGAGTAGATGTTCCGTGGGTGTTTATATGGTCAACATCCTCGGCTTTCATACCAGCATCACGCAAGCAATTAAGCATCACGCGCTCAACACCAATACCATCTGGATGTGGTGCAGTCATGTGATAAGCATCGCTAGACATCCCTCCGCCTACTACTTCGGCATAAATGGTAGCTCCTCTAGCCTTGGCGTGTTCATACTCTTCTAGTATGAGTGCTCCAGCTCCTTCGCCCAAGACAAATCCATCGCGAGTGGCATCAAAAGGTCTTGAAGCCCCTTGAGGATCATCATTTCTAGTTGAAAGCGCGTGCATGGCATTAAATCCTCCCATACCAGCTTGAGTAACCGCTGCTTCACTTCCTCCAGTAACAATGACGTCACAATGACCTAAACGAATATAATTTAAGGCATCTATCATCGCATTGGCAGACGAGGCACAAGCAGATACTGTTGTATAGTTAGGTCCCATAAAACCATGCTTGATCGAGATATTACCAGGAGCAATATCTGCAATCATTTTTGGAATAAAAAAGGGGTTAAATCTTGGGGTGCCATCTCCATTAGCAAAGTTGATGACTTCGTTTTGAAAGGTCTCTAAACCTCCAATACCTGCTCCCCAAATCACGCCGACTCTGAATTTATCTATAGCATCCAGGTCTAGCCCCGCATCATTGATGGCTTCATCTGAAGCCACCAATGCGTACTGGGCAAATCTATCAAGCTTTCGAGCTTCTTTTCTATCAAAAAAATCGAGAGCGTTGAAGTTTTTTAGTTCACAAGCAAATTTTGTTTTAAACTTCTCGGCATCAAAATATGTGATGGGCGCACAACCGCTTTTCCCAGTAGACAATCCTTCCCAGTATTCCTGAATAGTATTCCCTATGGGGGTAAGTGCACCAAGTCCGGTAACTACAACTCGCTTTAACTCCATAATAAGTAGAGACTTATTTTGCGTCTTCTATATATGAAACTGCTTGACCAACGGTCGCAATGTTTTCTGCTTGATCATCTGGGATTTGAATATCAAATTCCTTTTCAAACTCCATAATGAGTTCCACTGTGTCTAGTGAATCAGCGCCTAGGTCGTTTGTGAAGCTAGCTTCCGTTACAACTTCGTTTTCGTCTACACCTAATTTGTCTACGATAATCGCTTTTACTCTTGATGCAATGTCTGACATAATTTTCTAATTTAAATTTTGATTTAAGTCGCAAAAATAACAAACTTTACGGTTTAACACCTAAACGACTCAAAAATGTGAAGGTAATTTACGGAATTATAAAGTAAGTTCCTT
>CAZJWI010000004.1:0-39616 GCA_964549485.1 uncultured Flavobacteriaceae bacterium | reverse complement strand
GAGGTGATGTGTAAAATTTCCACCTGTTTGTTGTTGAATTTTTTCAAATCCGTCTTTTAGGTCACTCGACTGTAGTGTAATCATTCTCATAGCAAAAAGTTTTTAGATCGTTAATTGGTCAATTTACCTCCTATTAATGCCACATTTCACAGGAGTGAAACAATGTGCAATAAGGCTTTAATTGTGATTACAAATTACCGTATAATTGGCCCTAGACGCGTTACACAATTATCTATAGAGATTATAAAATTCGAATCTTAGGTGAGACTTTGGACAGATGGATAATAGAATCAGCATAAAGACGCCACGTCCTAAAAAAAAGCCCTAAGCAAAATATTTACTGCAAGACGGTTGCTACTACGTCCGCTTTCGCGAAAGCGTTCACACACCATTTTCCAAAAGTAAAAACCTAATTATTTTTCTGTCTTTTTTTGTGCTTTGGCACGAAGGGCTGCGTCTTTCTCTGCATTTTCTTGAACGGCATTATCTGAACCGGTCAAGGTGGGTGAAGACGGGGACACTATTTTGGAGCTGCGCTTTTTTGTATCGTGATGCTCAGTTTGATCACCATACTGATTGATGTGGACATCCTTTTGAACGCCTTGTTTAATATCTTCACCTTCTTTTAAATGATCGTCTTTTTTCATAATACTAATTTTATAGTAAGTACAGTTAAATAGATAAGAAACCCTAGTCCTAATCAATTTAAGATTGACTAGATGAAATACTGATGTACTATTTTACATCGCCACTATAAAAAACTACTGTGCAATCCCTCCTATCCGTTCAATAACGCCTAAGGCCGCTCTCTCGCCTGCAATCATAGCGGCATTGAGTGAGCCATTGAGTTGATGGTCTCCTGCTAGAAAAATTGATTCGGTCAATCTTGTTTCTGAGGCTTGCATCTCATACTGTAAATGTTGTAGAGCGGGTAAAGCTTTTGGTATTTTGTATCGCTTGATAAAACGCAGACCTTCTATACCGCAAAATTGACGCAATTCTTCTGACACCGTTTTAATTAAGGTAGGCTCATCAAGATGATGTGGTTTGACAATAGTAACAGATAATAACTCTGCGCTACCATTTGCTTTTGTAGAGATACTACTGTGATAAAAGAAATTATTGACTAAAGCTGTCGAATCTGCAACTAAGCCAATTATGGGTTGAGATATATGGCGATTGGGGGTTTCAAAATAAAGCGTATCACAAGTGTTCCAGGATAAGGATTGGTTGGAAAGGTTAGCGATAAGATCATTGGCCTGGGTGGCTATAATGATATAATCAAATTGATGTGTCTTACCATCGTCGGTTACTAGCAGCGTATCGCTCACTTCTTTTACCTTGGTATTAAAGATAAATTGTGTGTTGCAAAGACCAGAAGCAAGCTGCTCAGGAATGGCACCAATACCTGCCTTAGGAATAACCGTCTGACCTTCTCCAAACATTTTATAGACAAATTCAAACATCCGACTAGAGGTGTGCAACTCATCTTCTAAAAAGATTCCTGAAAAAAAAGGTTTAAAAAACTGTGCGATCATTTTTTGAGAGAAACCATAATTGTGTAAATACTCCATCGTACTTATCTCAGGTGTCTCAAATATATCAGATACGCTTTTCTTTTTCAGTTCGCGGTTGAGTCGAAGCACTTTCCACTTGTCACTTATACTACCTACACTTGATAGCACAGTAGGCACTAATAGGCTGAGATCTCGTGTGGGATCGCCAATAGTCGTCTTCCCTGAACTAGAAAAAAGCACAGCACCAGGCTTTAGCGCTTGCAAGTCTAAGCTAGTGTAATCTAAATACTTTTGAGCTGCGGGATAGGCTGTAAGTAATACCTGAAAGCCTCGATCGAGCTGATATCCATTAAAAAGGTCGGTTTGTACCCTTCCTCCTACGCCTGATGATGATTCAAAAATTACAGGGGCATATTGATGTGCCTCTAATACGCTGGCCGCGGTTAACCCGCTTATACCAGCTCCGATAATGGCTATTTTCTTTTGATCCATGACACAAATATCTTAGGATTATTACGAAAAGTACAAGTTTTAATTTTTGTTTAACAATATAAATTATTCATTAAACAATTTTGTAATATCTTTATACCACCAAACAAAAGGTACAGCACTAATGCACAAAACAGCAATTATAAGATGTGAACATTTTAATGCAGCACATCGTTTACACAATGCTCATTGGAGTGACGCAAAAAACAAAGAGGTTTTTGGCAAATGCAACAATCCAAATTATCACGGTCATAATTACGACTTAGAGGTCAAGGTTATTGGCCACTGTGATCCTGCTACAGGCTATGTCATTGACACTAAGAATTTGTCTACTCTTATTAAAGAAAATATACTTGATCGATTTGATCACAAAAATTTGAATTTAGATACCGAAGAATTTCGGGATCTCAACCCTACCGCCGAAAATATCGCTAGAGTGATCTACGATATTTTACGTAAAAAATTAGATCAGGCGCTAGATCTTAAAATAAAACTTTATGAAACAGCAAGAAACTATGTTGAATACCCTTATTAAAGAAACTGGACTTAACGGCTTTTCTGAAGAAGAAATTGGAGATGATCACATTGCCACTAGCTTAGACACGCCCATGCGCGATGATGCCTTTGAGATGAGTACTGATCAAAAGAAAGAAAAAATTTCTGAACTCTTTGGTCAGATCATGGATGTGATGGGGCTTGATCGCACAGACGATTCATTAAGAGGAACGCCTAACAGAGTAGCCAAAATGTATATAGACGAGATTTTTTCTGGATTAGATCCTAGAAACAAACCCAAAGTTGCGCTATTTGATAATAAATATCAATACAACCAGATGTTGGTTGAAAAAAACATAACCTTCTACTCCAACTGTGAGCATCACTTTGTTCCTATTATCGGTAAAGCCCATTTGGCTTACATCTCTTCCGGTAAAGTCATTGGCTTATCCAAGCTCAATAGAATTGTACAGTATTATGCCAAACGCCCTCAAGTGCAAGAACGTTTGACCAACCAGATTGCTGCCGAATTAAAGACCGTTTTAGGTACAGAGGATATTGCTGTGATCATAGATGCTAAGCATTTATGCGTTTCGTCTCGTGGTATAAAAGATGACACCTCTGCAACAGTTACCTCTTATTACGGTGGTGCATTTAACACCCCAGATAAAATTGCCGAACTTCAGAACTATTTAAACCAGCAATAATATGGAGTTTATTTCAAAGGCCAAACACCACAAATCTGAAGCTGATATGGCAAATGCCTCGACCTCTATCTACGATATCCAGCTGCAGTCTTTAGACGGGCAACCTTTAGACTTATCACAATTTAAGGGCAAAAAAATGCTTATAGTTAATGTAGCTTCCAAATGTGGTTTTACCAATCAGTATGAAGGATTGGAAAAACTGGCCTCCACATATCAAGATAAATTAGTAGTAATAGGCTGCCCCTGTAATCAATTTGGTGCACAAGAACCTGGTACTGCTGCAGAGATTCAAAATTTTTGTAGCCTGCGCTATGGTGTGGCCTTCCCGATGACCGAAAAATTAGCGGTAAAAGGCAGTGAACAACATCCTTTATATCGTTGGTTAACTTCTAAAAGTCTCAATGGCAAAAAGAACAGTAGTGTCAAGTGGAATTTCCAGAAGTATTTAATAGACGAAGAAGGTAATTTAATAGATTACTATTATTCGATCACCAAGCCCATGAGTTCGAAAATTACGAAACATGTGGCCTGAGTGGGTTGATCTGTTAAGGCTAAGTGCCGATGCAGGTTTAATGGTACTTATATGGATAGTGCAGGGCATTATCTATCCGAGTTTCTCTCATATCTCTTCAGATTTCCTTCAAGTATGGCATAATCGCTACACCCGTTGGATAGGTGGTATTGTTATGCCATTAATGCTTACACAATTGGGTCTTACACTTTATCAGTTTTGGTCGCTACAAAATAGATATACTATTATCAGCCTTTTGTTGGTCCTATTGGTATGGATAGCTACTTTTTTATTATTTGTACCCAGACATCAAAAAATTGCAAATCATCAAATCAACCCATCACTGCTTGACCAATTGGTCAAACTCAATTGGATACGCACGCTCATTTGGACAGCTTTATTTGTCCTTACATTGACCTATCTATTTGCTTTCGCGAAAAACTAAGACAAATACCTTCAAGAGACCATATCAATCTGGCTATAAGCCATTACCTACGCTTTTTGCTTGGGTTGTTCATCTGACACATAACATGAGTAATAGCCTAATTGGAGCTATAAAAAAAGGTAGCCGTAGCTACCTTTTTCCTTTCAATATTTATTGTATCTATTTCAAGTCAAATCGATCCAAATGCATCACTTTTGACCATGCAGCTACAAAGTCATGGACAAACTTCTCTTCTGCATCTTCACAAGCATAAACTTCGGCCATGGCGCGCAATTCTGAATTTGATCCAAATATTAAGTCGGCTCTCGTTCCAGTCCACTTCACCTGATTAGTGCGACGGTCGCGACCTTCAAATAGTCTATCATTGTCTGAAGTCGCTTTCCAGGTAGTACTCATATCCAACAAATTTTTGAAAAAGTCATTGGTTAAGCGTTGGGGAGTACTGGTGAATACGCCATGCTTGGATCCATCAGTATTTGTGTCCAACACGCGCATTCCAGCTACAAGTACAGACATTTCTGGCACCGATAGGGTCAACAACTGTGCTTTGTCTACGAGTAACTCTTCGGCATAAGCTGGATGTTCATTCATTTCAAAATTTCTAAAGCCATCGGCAGTAGGCTCCAAACTGGCAAAAGACTCAACATCAGTTTGCTCTTGGATAGCATCGACTCGTCCGGGTTTAAAAGGAACCTCAACCTGGTAGCCTGCCTCTTTGGCCGCTTCTTCAACTCCAGCATTTCCACCTATAACAATAAGATCGGCTAGAGATACGCCTTGTCCTTGGTCTTGTTTACTATTAAACTCGTTTTGTATGTTGGTTAATACACCTAATACCCTTTGCAATCTTTCTGGATTGTTTGCTTCCCAGTTACGCATTGGCTCTAGGGCAATACGCGCACCATTTGCGCCACCTCTTTTATCAGAATCCCGATAGCTTGAAGCAGACGCCCAGGCAGTAAAAGTCAAGTCTGAGATACTGAGCTCTGAAGATAATACCATCTTTTTGAGCTGTTGTATAGCACTGTCTGAAAGTGGTGCATAACTCGGATCTGGTAATGGATCTTGCCATAATAATTCTTCTTGTGGCACATCTGGTCCTAAATATCGACTAATGGGCCCCATATCTCTATGCGTTAATTTATACCAAGCTTTCGCGAAAGCATCTGCAAATTCATCTGGATTTTCGTAAAAACGTTTTGAAATTTTGGCATACTCAGGATCTTCTCTAAGCGATAAATCTGTAGTGAGCATAATAGGTGTATGACTCTTAGAAGGATCATGCGCATCGGGCACAGTCCCTACTCCTTCATTATTTTTAGGTTTCCATTGATGAGCTCCAGCAGGACTTTTAGTAAGTTCCCACTCGTATCCAAAAAGATTTTCAAAATAATTGTTACTCCATTTTGTCGGAGTAGTTGTCCAGGTTCCTTCTAGTCCACTTGTTATGGTATCGCCACCATGACCCGTGCCAAAAGCATTTTTCCAACCCTGACCCATTTCTTCAATACCTGCCGCGGCTGGCTCTCTCCCTACATATTGATCAGGATCTGCTGCACCGTGGGTTTTACCAAAGGTGTGTCCTCCTGCAATCAAGGCTACAGTCTCTTCATCATTCATGGCCATTCTCGCAAAAGTCTCTCTAATATCATGAGCCGCAAGTAAAGGGTCTGGGTTACCGTTAGGTCCTTCTGGATTGACATAGATCAGCCCCATTTGTACTGCTCCTAGCGGATTTTCTAATTCTCTGTCTCCACTGTACCGTTTATCACCTAACCATTCTGTTTCAGACCCCCAGTAAATGTCTTGTTCTGGCTCCCAGATATCCTCACGGCCACCTGCAAAACCAAATGTTTTAAAATCCATGGTTTCCAAAGCTATGTTACCCGCCAGAATCATTAGGTCTGCCCAAGATATCTTACGACCGTACTTTTGCTTGATAGGCCACAATAGTAAACGGGCTTTATCAAGATTTCCGTTATCTGGCCAGCTATTTAAAGGTGCAAAACGCTGTGTCCCTGAACCGGCACCACCACGACCATCGGTTACTCTATAGGTACCCGCACTATGCCACGCCATTCTAATAAAAAACGGGCCATAGTGACCAAAATCTGCAGGCCACCAATCTTGTGAGTCTGTCATAAGCTGAGACAGATCTTTTTTTACAGCCTCCAAATCGAGACTCTTAAAGGCTTCGGCATAATCAAAATCGTCCCCCATAGGATCTGATTTTTTAGCTTGTTGTCTTAAAATATTTAAATTGAGAGCATTAGGCCACCAGTCTCTGTTTGATGTACCGCCACCGGCAACTTGCTGTTGTGTACCTGCCAAAAAAGGACACTTACTCGCGTCCGAATCATTGATATCCCAGACCTCGCCCCCTTTGTTAATGTTGTAACTTTTTTTACTGTCCATGATGAGTTATTTTATTTCTTAAGAGTTAAAGTTACATATTCACCTTAACCGATTGCTGCAATAACGATTAAAATAAACAACCTAAGTATCAGATTTATTTATACATACTCAATTCATCATACATTTTACGAATCGATATAGGACAAATGACGATCTACTACAGCGCTCGCCCAGTCTGTAATTTCGGGGCTAAAACACTCCAAAATTGCATCTACACCTAGAATACTACCCTTACAGTTTCTACCTAGCATGGCCAAGCCTGCTTTAAAAGACACATGCTCACTTTCTATAATAGCATTGGCCTTTGTCGCCACTCCCAGATCACTGCTTACTGGACAAATCACGTCGTCTTTTAACAAATTTGTAAAGATGGGAGCTGTTATAATTTCGAGCTTAGGTTTATCCAGCACTGTGTTAATCATAGTGTCAACTTGGTATGTGGTGGTACTATTCGATAATTGCCACCCTGTTGCTATAAGCGCTATGTCTGGATTGGCTGATACATCCATTCGCAAAACACCAGACTCCATCATAGCTACCAGCTGTAATACACTTTTTACTGGTGGTCCATAAGAATAAGACTTTGTACTCTCATCTAGAGATACAATTTCATCCATAGTTGCGTCTGGAAGACCCGTATGAGCAAATAAACGATACATATCTGGTTGCAAATGGCGCCACACCTGTCCTACGACATAATCTAGACTAAAAGGGGCTTTTCCAAAGGCCATGAGACACAAGCGTTTGAGATAGTCAATTTTGGGCAAGCTTCGATCGATGCAAGCCTCATGATTAAAGTTTCTGTTTTTGACATGGTCTTCAATGACCTCTTGTAAAAGCGCCTCCTGTTCAAATTGAAAAACTACCTCGTCCAAAAGGGATTGATAGATGGCTGCGGCTACTTTGGCGAAAGCCTTCACCAAAAAATCGGATGAGCCTTGAGCGGCTGCATAGTCCAGATGGGATGTTATTTCTTTTTTAAAGGCGTTACGCTGCCCCTTAGACGGAGTGAATTTATGATCAACGCACTTACCAACAGGTTTGGGTGCCGGAGGAAATCCATCGAGTGAAAAAAGCACTATGTGTTTAAAGGATCTATTTTTGATATGATATTTCAAAAATGGTCCCACAGGAGAGGCAGCCGTAAAATGATTGTCTTTAACATGAGCTAGTAAGCGTACCACATCAATCATGGCTAAGCCCATCCCTCTAATTCCTATGGTAGTTCCAACAGTTGCTAGCAAGTCCTTACGATAACAATCCTCAATCAGGATAGCATCTGTAGATGCTGCATGAGCTTTCCAATTTTTTATTTGAGTACTATCTTGGGTAGGTTGGTGCCCTATAGTGAGAACACTTTCGTGAAATAAAATATCATACTTACCTTGAGTAGTACATACACAGATAAGGTTGTCTTGAATCTCTACCAATTTGACCTTTTGAGTGACCACCTCTAAAATGCCAGCCTCTTTTAATGGTGTTGCTATACTTTCAAAACGGGCTTTGAGGTAATGCCCCATTTGAGAACGTGAAGGAAAAAAATCACGCTCATAGGTATACCTGTGAAAATCGTTGGCCTCACACCACTGGCTATATGATGGAAATTCTGGGATGTGGAGATTTCCCCATTGCATAGCTTGCCTACCTTCCAAATTTTCTAAAGCTCGATCTGATATATTGAGCCAATTATGCGGCGTCTGGTCTAGGGTCCAGGGCGTACCTGGTCCTAGTGTTTCCTTTTCATCAAAAATAGTAATGTGGATGCCATCTGGTGAGATATCTAAAGCCTGCTCATTGGTAACTGTGCTGTATTGAAGACAAAGTTGTTCCAAGGCCGATAACCCTCTTGGACCAGCACCTATAATGGCAATTTGGTAAGTCGTTTTTGTTGTCATTGGTGTAAAGATACGTTGGTACTGCTGTTGGGTAGGTTCTATTAAATGAAAAATTGACTGCAATGCTTGGTATTCCCTATATAAGGTTCCGTATTTATCACGTGATAGCTGTCAAAGCACAGCTCATTTAAAGATTTAAAACGGAGGTATGACTTTATCGGTGTTTTCCAGAGACCGATATATTTAACTATCTTAGAAATAAAATCATTTTCATTCTGTAAAATCCATGTATTGTCATAGCCTATGAAAAAAAATTACCTACTTACACTTTTAATAGGTTTGACTCTTTTGCTACAACAAACGGCTTTTGGGCAGGCAACAGTAACCAAAGACTTGATCCTTATCAAGGGACGTGTTATAAACGCAAAAACGCAAAAGGGAGTCTCATTTGCCAATGTAGGTTTTTTTAGAAAAGAAGTAGGCACTGTAACCAATGACAAGGGGTATTTTGAATTACAGTTTGCCCCCAACACCATTGCAAATGAAGATGTATTACAGGTATCTATCCTAGGGTATCAATCGCTGCGAATCTCTGTACAAGAGTTGAATTTGTACGATACCCAGCAAATGCCACTACTCTCTCTAACTCCAATAAGTTACCAACTGGGCGAAATTGTCCTAGATGGAAGAAAAAAGCGAAATATTACTATAGGCAATCCTAAACCGAGCCCTGCGCGTTTTGGGTATTGGAAAAATGAGCAAGGCCTTGGTGGTGAAATTGCCACCCGTATTAAGATAAGTAAGAAGCAAACCAAGTTAGAGAACTTACACTTCCCCATACTTGCCAATATGTCCGATAGCTTACTTATACGTGTCAATGTTTACGATATCCATCCTGGCTATTTTGAACCTAAGGACAATATTTTAAAACAGCCTATTTATCACACCATAACCAGGCGCAATGGTAAGGAGACCATCCCCTTGTCAGACTATAATATCATAGTAGACGATGATGTTATTGTGAGTATCGAATTGGTACAGTACTACGGCAGCAGAATTGGCTTTGCTGTTGGAGCCAGTGCCAATAAAAAATCATCCTATTTGCGTGGTAGTAGTCAGGGGTATTGGCAAAAATTTAAAAGTCAAGCCATGGCATTTACTATGGACGTAACCTACCCTTCAAACAATGCGCAGGAGGTTACAAAAAGGGTACGTCCAGATGAGATTGTTATTTATTGGGATACATCACTGCCTGCTACCCATACTTTCGCTTTAAGCGAAAATAGAAATATTACTAAAGAACTTGCGCTGCTTTCCAACTATCTCAAATCATTTAAGACTATCGATATTACCCTGCATCTCTTTGCTCTAGGTGTTCATAAAACCAAAAAGTTTAGCATTCGCAATGCTAGCACCCAACCGGTTATCGCTTTTTTGGAAAAGGTACACTATGACGGGGCTACAGATTATCTGGCCTTAAAAGAAATAAGATCACAACGGTCTAAATACAATTTGCTTTTTACCGATGGGCACGCCTTGTTTAACCCGCTCAGTCCCGTTTTTGATCATACCACCTTTACCATTAGCAGCAGCGCTTATGCCAATAAAGATGCGCTTGAAGAAGTAAGTCTGTATACAGACGGCGCATATCTCGATTTACAACAGCTGTCGGTTAAAGATGCCCTAACCTTACTGATCAAAGATTTGGAAGTTCAAGAGCGGCCCGCAACTACGCCAAACACTATAGCAGGTGTTGTGAGCACCCCACTTGATGATGCTAAGGGAATACGAATAACCAATATCCACAACAGGGCCAGTACCACAACCGATGCTGAGGGGCAATTTGTAATCCCTGCCGCCACGGGTGATAAACTGCAATTTGTTTTTCCTGGCCTGAGCTCCAAAACTCATATAGTAATCACATCAGATTCGCTTCAAATTGAGATGAAGACTGCGGGAGATTGGCTTAATGAAGTTGTCGTAAGTGGTAAGAAGAAAAAAGAATTGATCGAAACAAGTATTGGAAAACGGAATAGAGATGGCGTGGGTAGCAAATTAGACCTCATTACCAAAGAAGATATTAAAGACCAATATACCTCCCTGGATGATGTACTTGACAATGAACCCCAGATACAAATTTTAAAACATCCTATTACTGGCGAGACACTTTATGTGATTCCTAGAACCTTAAATATGTCTATCAACACACCTACCCTACCTATTGTGGTTATTGACGGTGTTATTTATGAGCAAAACCCACTACAAATCGAAAGTTGGAGCCCCACAGGACGGCCTAGAACGGCAAACGATGTACCTAAAATAGATGTTCAAACGATAGAATCAATTGTTGTGACCTCGTCCTTGAGTGCCACCACCTTATATGGCTCAATTGCCGCAGGAGGTGCCATTGTTATCAAAACAAACACCGCAGCTGCCAGATCTGACAACGCACTTACAACACCTAGCTCGGCCTTAGTAAGTGGTAATGATTATTTGGATCGTGTGCCATCTATAGATGATAATCCAATCCTAGCTCCTTATCAAGTGCGGTTGGAGCAAGCTTCAACTACTGCCGAAATAGTCAAAATCTATAACTATTACACCATTACCGAAAAAATACAAACCCCATCGTTTTATGTAGATGTTGCCAAAGCCCTATTACCCTATGATAGGCAAGCTGCGTTAAGTGTTCTTTCCAATCTCGCTGCTATTGATAGATACAGCAAAAACAATCATTTATTATTGGCCTATACCTTAGAATTGTTTGACGAGCTTAGCATGGCATCACAAGTGTATGCCTACCTTTTAAAGCTGTTCCCTAATGACATACAATCTTATAGAGATATGGCCCTGGCTTATCAAAATAACGCTGCCTATGACAAAGCGTTTGAAATCTATAAACAAATGCTATCTAATACCACGCCAGGACTGGATTTTGCACCTCTTAAAAATACAATAGAAAATGAAATCATGCATTTGCTTGCCTTTCACAAATCGGCAGTGAATTTTGAGGTTCTACCGGTGGCCTTATTGGATACCTCATTTAAAAAAGATCGTAGATTGGTATTTGAGTGGACAAACCCAGACACCAATTTTGAAATTCAATTTGTCAACCCACAGGGCAAGTATTTTACATGGTCTCATGATAATGTTCAAGATTTAGGGCGTTTGCAGGATGAGTTTAGTAAGGGTTACCACATGGAAGAATTTGCACTAGATGATGCACCACCCGGAGAGTGGCTTATCAATGTGCAGTGTTTTGATCAAGATCCAAAACAACCTGTATATTTAAAGTATACGGTCTTTTTAAACTACGCCACACCAGAAGAAGAAAAGCAAACCAAGGTGATCAAACTCCATGAGCAAACCGATAAGGTGACCCTCGGAAAAATTACCCTGTACTAAAAATTATAGCTGCGATTTCTTGAAATGTAGTACTTTCGTGAAAACGAATATATGCACCCCCAATTAAAGCACGTTAAAAGCTATACGCCAGACGTACCCAAGGCCTCCTACGGGTGGACCGAGTTGCGTTGGTCAGTTATTTTTTTCTTAGATTTTGCCTTTGGAATACTTACACAAAAAGATGAGGAGGGCAAAGTTATTCGCAAACATCATCACAATTCCTATTTAGGAAGGCGGTTTAGAGCCTTACACAAAAAAACGGCCGAAAAGATTAAGGCCAAAAACAAGCGTTACGCTACCTCCATTGAGGTGCCAAGTATTGACGCAGCCCACTTTGACAAGGATTTCTTTGAATATTGGACCAAACATATTGACACTCCAATTGTAGTCAAAGGATATCTCAATGATGCCGAAATCACAACCTTTGCCGAACGCGAAAACCTGGTTAAGAATCTAGGAGATCTCCCTGTTAAATATTTAAACAAAAAAGACAACAAAGAGTCAATGAATAAGGTGGGACAAAATATTGTCTTAGAAGAAGCCACTTTAAAAGAGTATCTGACACAGCCCGAATATGAAGAGTGTTATCTCAACAACTTTTACGGCATTTTGAACGATGCAGACTTTAACGACAAATGTAAAGGTGATGAGATTGACGCCATGCATACAACAGATAGGATGATTACACAATGGTTTATCTCACGCTCTCAAAAAACAGGCTCGACCTTGCATTGTGCAGGCGGCTATAATATGTTTTTAAACATCAAAGGGCAAAAAGAGTGGTTTTTTATTGATCCATCCTACACCCCGGCGGTACAACCGGCCTTGAGCAAATATGCCCATTATGTGGTTTCAGAATTATTTGAAGCCTACGAAGGTGATTTCTTCTCACAAATTCGATCTGATTATCCAGAGATGGAGTATATCCCTATGTATAAAACCGTATTGGAAGAAGGTGATATGCTAGTGAATCCTTCGCATTGGTGGCATAGGGTAAAAAATCTAACCGACTATACTGTAGGTTGTGCTACACGTTATAAAAAGCTCGAAAAAGGCATGGTTAATCTGACTTATATCGCTTGTATTATGGCAGATGCAATCAAACATCCTAAACGATCTATTCTTCCTCAGCTTTGGAAAATTGACAAAAACGAAAAGGACAAGAATAAATTTATCGATGGTATTTTTTCGTTTAAGCGCAAATCAAAATCGGCTTAAAATTGGTATTGATAGCCCAATCCAATTCCAAAAGCGTCAGATGCTAAGGAGTTGGTATCGGCACCCAAATCTAAGCGAAGATCTCCGTAATCTGAATGATAGACCAATCCCAAATAAGAGTAGATATAATCTATTGGGGTTTCCAACTGGTTTGATGGAGATCCGGCATCCTCAACAAAACTAAGTTTGGCACTTAGTTCAAAGGACTTCCAACCTAAAAGCCCACCTAAGTGATGCGCCTTGATCAAATTATTACTAATACCTAATCCTGTTTCTGGATTGAGCCTGATAAAGGGGAGTCCTATAGTCGTGCCCTCATAGGTCCATCCCGAGCGGTATCCTCTATTGCTAAAGTAATTATCACCTGCACTTCTTCCCGCTCCCTGACTTTGATCTACAGTAGTTACATATTCGTATAAGAGACGTTTGATCCAAGATGCTTTTGGCGCATAACTTAGCCCCCATACTCCATCCGGAAAATTGACAAAGCCTAGACCGGAAGCATCTTCAAATAGATGTTGATGATAGGCCTGGAAGACGGCTGTCTTCCCCTCGTATTCGTAAAGCGCATTAATAGCTCCTAGATGATTCCCAAGCGCGTTGAGTTGTTCATTAAATTCGGCATTATCTCCCGCAGACTGTGCAAAAACGACTTTGACAAAATCACCAAAACCAGTAGGAAGCGCACCCAGTTCAGGATGGGTTCCACCCCATTGTGCATAATGATGAAGACTACCCGTCAATTTGCTTTTGGCATTAACTTGAGCCGTAATAGCAACTTGTTTATAATGTACTCGGGTATCGGTTACAAAACGATCATCATTGAGCAAATAATGGCCTAAAGCGTATTCAAAAGAAAATATTGACCACAATGGGATAGCCCTGGGCGATTCGAGTAAAAGTCCTGGTATGGCTCGATTATTCCCAGACCAGAGCACATTGCCGTTTGTTGATGACAATCCATCAAAGGCAATTTCTGGATTGGCACTTCCCAGAGTAGCTCTGAGCCAGCGATTAGTAAGACGCAGGAAAAGTTCACTGCGTTGAAGACGATCGGTAAAACCATCTCTGTACATCAGCCCTACACCAGCCTCGAGTCGAACCCCGTTGTCGTATTCGGTTTGCGCTTTCGCGAAAGCGTACCCCAAACCATTGGTATTGGCGTTTTTTGTATTAGAAGAATTGGTATACATCCACCAGGGTAATTCTTGATTGGAATACAAGCCTTGAACCCGAGCCGTTCCAGAAAAATCCCAGTCTTGCGCGAGGACAGTGGCACTAATAAATGTACAAACCCATACCAATACAATCGTTCTCATAAAAAGCATTTGTCACAAAAGTAAGATAGTTTAACTAGCGTTTTTGCCGATTTTTAGATTATTTTTATCCTATGATTCAATTCTGGAAACCAAAAGTGTTTGTCTTGGATAGTATGGAAGATATGCCTGATATCCATTGTCATGTATTGCCGGGAATTGATGACGGAGCGGCCAACTCTGAACAAAGTATTGCCCTGCTCAAAAAATACAGGGATTTGGGATTTAAAAAAATCATCGCAACTCCACATACAATGGGAGAAGTATATCCCAATACTCCCGATAGTATTGCACAAGCCTATAAATCTATAGAAGACAATTTAGGAGCTATTTCTTTGAGTTATAGCTCTGAGTATATGCTCGATGAAAATTTTGAGAAATTGCTTGCCTCAGACACTCTTTTACCTTTGAAGGACAATTATCTACTGGTCGAAATGTCTTATTTTCAACCGCCTATACATTTGGATCAGCTTATTTTTAAAATAACGGCATCGGGCTACATACCTGTAATTGCACATCCCGAACGATATGCCTTTTATCACAAATCTTTATCGGTATTTGACGAACTTAAAAGAAAAGGCTGTATGTTACAACTCAATGCGCTGTCTTTGAGTAAACACTATGGCAGTTCAGTTCAAAAAACGGCTTTTGAATTATTGGGTAAGGGCACTTACGATTTTATCGGTACCGATACTCATAAATTAAGCCATTTGGAACAGCTCTCTGGCTTGCAAATAAGCAAAAAGCAACTACCCGCGCTACAATTGTTATGTCGCAACAATATATTGAGCTTTAGTTGATTTAAAGATTACTTACCGCTTAAAAACCGCTTGAACTTTTGCCAGAATCCCTCTTCTTCGTTACCGTAACCATAACCATATTTGGCACCATAGCCAAAGTTATTTGACTTGACACTGTTGACCACATAAGCCATGTTTTTAACTTTATTTTCGGTATTCAGGTCTTTAGAATACTGAAGTAGTCGTTTCTGAGTGTACTCGGCACGTGTTACAAAAATGGTCACATCTGCATATTGAGAAATTAGCAGGGTATCTGTAACTTGCATTGTAGGCGCGGTGTCTACTACTACATAATCATACCCTTGTGATAGTTCAGTAATCAAACTTTCAAAGCGGGAATTCAAAAATAACTCGGCAGGATTGGGTGGTATACGCCCAGAGAGAATCACATCAAAGATTTGACCATTCATCTCTTTGGAAGTAATGATATCGTTAGTAGATACCGATGGATCAAACATATACTCTGAAAGTCCGATGGTAGAAGATGCCAAATCCATATAACGATGTACTTGCGGATTTCTAATATCTGCTCCCACTAGTAACACCTTTTTCCCAGTAGAGGCCAAAGTGACTGCGAGATTAAATGCAACAAATGTTTTTCCTTCTCCTTTAATGGTTGAGGTCACGTAAACGACATTGCGCTTTTCGCCATTTTTGGCTCTGGTAAAATAGTCGAGATTAGTACGCAGTATTCTAAAAGACTCGGCAAGGATAGACCGATCGTATTTCGTAATAACGTGGTTTTCTTCTCCTTCTACATAGGGCAATTCTCCCAGTATGGGTAGTCGTGTGAGCTGTTCAACATCAGATCTACTGTGAATTTTGATATCTAATAAGTTCTTGATATATATGATAATCAACACGAGTACAAACCCTAAAATACCAGCAATCAATTTTATCAACCCTCGTTTTGGAGATACAGGTATTGGCGATGTAATTGCCTCGTCAATAACCTTGGCATTTTCGCTATTGATAGCCATAGAGATGGCTGTCTCTTCCCGTTTTTTGAGCAGGTACAAATATAGTTCTTCCTTGATTTCCTGCTGGCGTACGATACCTCTTGCGGTCTTTTCAAGTCCTGGTACAGATGCAATTTGCCCACTGTAAATCCTAGATTGCCCTTGAAGGTCGTTTAGCTTGATCTGCAAGGAGGCAAGCTCGTTTTGAATGCCACTTTGAATAGTGGATCTCATTTTTGCAAGCTCGGTATCTAAGGTCACCACTACAGGGTTTTCTGGCGTACTTGATACGAGCAAATTATCGCGTTGCATGATCAGATTGTTATAGGCCGTAATTTGACTTTGCAAATTACCTCCTACTACACCCAAATTTGTAGGTAATAAACCTGTTTTGTTATTGACAATATAATCTGCAAGGTCTTTTCCTATAGCGATTTGAGTAGATACTTCAAGAATCTTTGACTTGAGCTCATTATTGCTATTGACTACCAAGGCCGCCTCAGTAGGTATATCAGTCAGGCGGTTATCACGCTTAAAAACTGCTTTGTTGGTTTCTACAGAGTCCAACTCTTCCGAAATGATCAAAATACGATTGGCGATAAATTCAGCCGTATTGCTCGCTACTTCGTTCTTGTCTTTAGTCGCATCAAGGTTGTATTTATCTATCAGGGTGTTGATGATATCTCGAGATTTGCGCTCAACCGAGTTTTTCATAGATAAAATCAACACATTAGAATTTTTGGCTCTAGAGGCAATATTGACCTGTGCGGCATAAGAAGCTGCGGCCATTTTGGGAGATCCTACCCGAACCAATATATCGTCCCATTGAGACCCGCTGGTGCCCTCACGTGGCACTACATTAAAAGCACCGTAACCTAAATCAATAGAGGCTCCGTATTTGTATTGTTGACTCTTGCTATCATCTTGCTCGAGGCGAAAACTGCCATTGCCTTCATTAAACAGTCTAAATGACTTTATGCCATTGATGTAATTTAGTGTGTCTTTATTTAAAAAAGATACCACTACAGGCGATATATAAGACTCTAAGTTTTTGACATTACCTTCAGAAAAATACTGAACATTTAAATTCAACTCTTTGACCACTTCTTCCATCAAGCGGCGCGAATTTAAAATGGCAATTTGATCCGAAAGTTTAGAACCACCGCCTCCTACCAGGACGCCTAAATCTTCAAGGGCAGCCAGTTCTGAGAGTCCTCCTCCGCCTTTCTCATCCTTTAATAGTATGGTGGCCTGAGTAGCATAAACCGGAGTGACATATCGCAGATATAAGTGTGCCAATCCTACAAAAACGGCCACTATAACAATAAACCATTTCCAGTGTCTAGTGTATTGTTTTAGGATATCGCTGATCAAATGATCATCGTTTTCCATATCAGAAGTACGGGTGGAAGTTGAATCAGACATGAATTATCTTGTAAATATTACGAGTACAGAAAGTAATAGCGAAGCCACCGAGAAATAAATTCCTGTATTTGGGTTGGAAATCGATTTTTGTACCTCGGCTTTGTTTTGTTCGACGATCACTACATCGTTTTGTTTTAAATAATAATAGGGAGAATCTAAAAAGTCGCTCTGTCTCAGATCTATACGACCATAACGCTTTACTCCTTCTTGCTCGCGCAAAACCAATACGCTGTCACGTTCTCCATAGATGGTCATATCACCCGCCAATCCTAAAGCTTCCAAAATAGTGACGCGCTCATCTTTAATCGCATAGGTCCCTGGATTAGCTACTGCTCCTAAGACGGTTATTTTAAAATTCTGAATACGAACATCGACACGGGGGTCAATGATGTATTTACTCAATTTATCGGTGAGTAATTTAATAAGGTCTTGTCTGGTTTTCCCTGCAACATTGATTATACCTAATTTTGGAAAATTAATTGTGCCCTGCGGGCTTACCATATAGGGTTGATTAATTCTGTTTGTAGGTGCAGCCTCATTGACATCCCTAACCGTACTAAGTGGAAGATTAAATGGTTGAACCGCTTGCATATTTTCGGCGGTAACCGTAATAGCCAATAAATCATTAGGACTTATTTTGGCTGTGTATCTAACACCACTATCGATAGAATCTAGCCGGCTAATGTCCTGTAGATACAAGACATCCTTTTTTGAGGCGCAGGATGTGAACAACAGCGCCCCAAGTAACACAAGGGCAAAGGTCTTATATAATTTAGTAATAATCGTGTACACGTAGTTTTAATTTTAAGGGTGCAAAGGTAACCAATCTAATTGACAACAGAGGTCTTATCCAAGGCCTCAAACACAGAGTTATTACTCTTATAATTTGGGATTAACAATTTTAATTGCTGCACCACTTCTTTGGCGCTTCCACGATCGGTAATATTTATAATCTTATCTACCGATGTATTGACCTCTTCGTAGACTCTTGGCGCGTCTTTAGAAATCATGATTTTATGATGATGCGTTGGTGTCACCGTTGTATCGTCACTAAGTAATTCTTCGTATAATTTTTCGCCAGGACGCAGACCTGAGTAGGATATTTCTATATCCTTACCAGGTATCTTACCTGCCAATTGTATCATTCGAGTTGCGAGATCTTTAATCTTAACGGGTTCTCCCATATCAAATACAAAAATCTCTCCTCCAGAACCCATAATTCCTGCCTCCAATACGAGCTGACAGGCTTCTGGTATGGTCATAAAGTACCTAATAATTTCAGGATGTGTTATAGTAATTGGGCCTCCTGCATCAATTTGTTTTTTGAATAGTGGCACCACAGAACCATTAGACCCCAATACATTACCAAAACGTGTGGTAATAAACTTAGTTATGGTTTGATTGGATTTCTCAAAGAACAGGGATTGTACATATAACTCGGCGGCTCTTTTGGAAGCACCCATGACATTAGTTGGGTTTACAGCCTTATCGGTAGAAACCATGACAAAGTGAGGCACCTTATACTTTAAGGCAAGGTCTGCAAGATTTTTGGTTCCCAAAATATTGGTCAAAATAGCTTCATGCGGATTATCCTCGACCAAGGGTACGTGTTTATAGGCCGCGGCATGATAGATATAGTCAATTTGATAGGTCTTAAATAAACTCTCCATGCGCTCCTTGTTTCTCACATTGCACAAAAAATATTCAAAAGGTACGTCCATATAATTGACAGCTAGCTCCAAACTAAGATTATGAAGCGGGGTTTCGGCCTGATCTAGTATGATAATGGTTTTAGGATTGTAACTAGCTACCTGTCTTACAATTTCGCTACCTATTGATCCTGCCCCACCAGTGACCAGTATCGTTTTGCCAGCAAGACGTTTTCTTTTATTACCGTCATTTAATTGAATAGGACGCCTGTTGAGTAAGTCTTCAATTTGAAAACTCTTAATCTCTTTTGAAACCGCCTCGCCTTCTACCCAATCAGATAATTGTGGAGTGGTAAAGACTTTAATATCGTGATTTAAACACTCTTCTACTAAAGCGTAGCGCTCTTGAAAATCAAGATAATCTTCTGTCATTATTAGCGCATCAGCTTTTGAGTTTTGGATCTTTGAAATAAACTTATCACTGTAATACACCACAGGTTTATCTAAGACTCTCAATCGCTTATTGGCAGTATTCTTGGTGAGAAAACCAACAATTTCGAAGCGTTTAGGATGCTCCATTGCCATTGCCGATGCTATTGAAATGGAATTCTCATTTAGCCCCAAAATAAAGGCCCTAGTAATATTAAAGTTAGATGAAACACTTTTAAAGTATTCATACATTCTTTTGACAACAATTCGGAATGTATATAAGAGGGTAAATGCTATTGATCCATTTAATAGCAAACTTATGGTCAAGAATATTTTCTTTCCTGTAATCGCATCGTACATATAATTTCCGATGATCAGAAAACCAAAGGTGAATCCTATCGAGAGCATTAACTTAAGCGCGTCTACCGAGGAGGAGTGTCTGATTAGGCCAGCATAGGTTTTGAAAATCAGGAAAAAGAACATTTGCACACCCAAAATTACTGCGATTCGTTGTACTGCACTGAGTTCTAAATGAAAATTAGTGAGCTCTCTAATAACAGTGTAAGTCAGGAGTATCGAAATAAAAACGATAAACAGATCTATTATAAGCACAAGCCACCTTGGAAGATATCGCACCTTACGTATATCCAATTCGTTATTGGTATATGAAAAAAGCGATTTCATAATTGAGCTTTTAGGTAAGTTATTCATTTAAAGCAAATTAATAGCATTATACAAAAGTACGCTTTATTACTGTGAGTATTCGATCTCTTTCTTGATCCGAAAGATTTGAACCCGAAGGTAAGCAAAGACCATCTCTAAACAGTCTCTCACATACTCCCTCCCCATAATATGGCATTTCTGCAAAGACGGGTTGCATATGCATGGGCTTCCATAAGGGCCTACTTTCAATTTGATCACTGTCAAAAGCCATTCGTAATTGCTCTCTTGTTATCCCAGCTGTTTTCTCGGGGTCCACTGTTATGGCTGTGAGCCAATGATTGCTAAAATAATCTTCAGAAGGTTCTTCGAATACCGCTACTCCATCGATCTGTTTAAAGGCTTCTTTGTAAAAGGCATTCATTTCTCTGCGTGCGGCTATGCGCTGTTCAAGCACCTCCATTTGACCACGACCTATACCTGCAGAGATATTACTCAATCTATAATTATGACCTATTTCACTATGCTCATAATGCGGAGCCTGGTCTCTGGCCTGTGTGGCCAAAAATATGGCCTTGTTCTTATGCATTACATCTTGAGCCACCAAGGCACCACCTCCACTTGTCGTAATAATCTTATTACCGTTAAATGAAAGAATGCTCAAAGGTGCAAATGTTCCACAATATTGGCCTTTGTAATGACTACCTAAGGCTTCAGCGCTATCTTCAATAACAGGTATATCAAATTGTTGGGCAACCTCCATCACTCTGTCTATTTGGCAAGGCATACCATAGAGGTGAACAACTACAATGGCCTTAGGCTTCATACCTTTACGTATTCGATCTTCAATTGCGGCCTTTAAATGATCGGGGCAGATATTCCAGGTATCTGGTTCACTGTCAACAAAAACAGGAGTTGCTCCCAAATAAACAATAGGGTTTGCCGATGCCGCAAAGGTGAAACTTTGACAAATGACTTCATCGCCATGGCCTACCCCTAGAATTTTAAGCGCAAGATGCAAGGCAGCTGTTCCACTACTAAGAGCTGCAACATGCACCCCCTTACCGAGATAGTCTTCTATCGCTTTTTCAAAGGCATTCACATTGGGGCCCAAGGGAGCTACCCAATTCTGATCAAAAGCCTGCTGTACATAACTTCTCGATGCCTGTCCAATATGTGGAGATGACAAATATATTTTAGAATTCATACGTTTATTTTATTTGTTTACCGGGTACCCCAACCACAACGGCATTGGCCCTAACATCTTCTATGATCGCTGCTCCTGCTCCTACAACAGCATCTCGACCTATTGAAATACCTTGAATGACACTAGCACCTATACCCACATGAGCTCCTGCTGCTACAGTTACATTTCCAGCCAATGCTGCATTAGGCGATATATGTACAAAATCATCAATGACACAATCGTGCTCTATCACCGCCCCAGAGTTGATGATGACATGAGCGCCTATTTTGGCTCCAGCGTTAATAACTGCGCCTGCCATTACTACAGTACCTTCTGCTATAGTTGCAGACGCAGAGACCGTAGCCGTAGGATGAATAAGTGGGGCACAAAAACTGGTTGTAAGGTTTTTTGCTAGTTGCTGGCGTATGTTATTATTTCCTACCGCTATCACCAAACAAGAGGCTTGGGCTGGGACATCCTGATGACAAACAGGATAGCCTAAGACTTCTACCTTAGACTCATCCTTGTCGTAAACAGTGTCTATAGTCATCGCATTTGCTTGTGCAATCTCAATAATTACTTTAGCGTGTCCGCTTGCTCCTAATATGATCATTTTTAATTAGTTCCGTTATATGGTACTGTGGTGGCCTGTCCTTCTGCATTAACGCCTTTAGAGCCAAATACAATGATGATGGTTTTAAAAAGTATTTTTAAATCAAGCTGTAGGCTAATGTGTTGTACATAATACACGTCCAGATCAAATTTTCTATTCCAGCTTATGGCATTGCGCCCATTAATCTGAGCCCAGCCCGAAATACCAGGTTTGACCGTATTTCTGGTGGCATGTATAGCCGAATAAAGCGGTAGATACACCGCGGGCAATGGTCTTGGACCTATAAAACTCATATCTCCCTTGAGTACATTTATTAATTGTGGTAGCTCATCCAGGGACGTTTTTCTCAAAAATGAGCCATAAGATGTTAAGCGCTGGGCGTCTGGTAAGAGTTGACCTTGACTATCACGGCGATCAGTCATGGTTTTGAATTTATAGATATAAAACAAGATATCGTTCTTACCGCTGCGCTCTTGTTTAAAAAAGGGTCTGCCTTTATTTACCACCACCCCTATGATACTTATAAGTAAAAACAAGGGAGAAGAGATAAGTAGCGCCAATAAAGCACAACCCCTATCTGCAAGTGGTTTTATAATGGAAGTGTAAATCACGGTGCAAAGGTACGTTAGTATTTCATTTAGACAAATTGTATCAGTGTTCTATATTCGGCTAATATTTCTTCCCAGATCACCTTGCGTTTGTAAGCGCTCGTAATATGATCCCGCGCTACTGCTTGCATACGCGCATACCTATTTTGATCTACTAAGAGTTCTTCCATAGCCTCCAAAATTGCCTCAGTATTTTTTACGTCTATGATCAACCCATTGTGCTGATGCTTTATAATTTCGTTACACCCATTAATATCTGAGACAATTGCTGGTAGGCCCATCGCACCAGCTTGTAAAACGACATTTGGAAAACCTTCTCTATAAGATGGGAATACTAATGCTTTCGCGAAAGCGAGATAAGGCCTAACATCTTGCTGATACCCCGTAGTGTAAATACGCTGATGCGCCGCTATAATGGCTGTAGTTTCGGGTAATAAGGGATCTAGTTCTGGTTCTTGTGGCCCAACGAGTACTAGCCCGATATGGGGGTGTTTTTGCCCCAGCCTGTCAAAGGCGTGAACCAGCTCGTTTATCCCTTTATCTGTGACCAATCGGCCTATAAATACAAATAGAAAATCTTCCTTAGGTATATGGAGTGACTCGCGAAGGGCATGCTGGTCGCTAATCGGAAATTGCTCAGGATCAAAATAGCTTGTATCGATGCCATTAGAACTACCAGCTCCTATGACCTTTAGTTTATCTTGTTTACAAAAGCCTTCCTGTATAATAATATCTTTTAAACCATATGAATTAGGGTAGACTGCAGTTGCACAGGCATAAGTCCATTTTTCGACGGCGTTTAAGATAATTCGTTTTAAGCCTCGAGCTTCCATAAGTGGCAGGCCAGCCACCGTATGCAATCGATGTGGTACCCCAGCTAGACGGGCAGCAAGCATAGCTATAATTCCAGCTTTTGGGGTATGGCTGTGTACGATGTCGGGATCTAGCTTTTTCAAAAATCGATACATTTTCCATAAGGCCACTAGATCTTTAAATGGCGTAATTTTTCGCGTAAGAGGTATCATTTTATACCCCACCCCTTCTCGCCTAGCAATTTTTTTAAGATAAGGACTATCAGCAGATACAGCGGTCACTTCAAAATGAGCGCGCATAAAGTCCAACTGCCCCTCTAGAAGTTTGTCTAACGAAAGCGGTACAGTGGTGACCCGAACTAATTTTGGTTTTTCCCCCATTATCTTTTTTAGGTTTCCTCAAAAATTTTAGCTACAGTTTAAAAGTGCGTTTTACCGCATCAAATTTTCCATTAGGACCCAGAGGTATATCTGACACTTCATGCATATCGTATCGTGCAGTCTGTCCTAATCGATCTTGCAAATTCTTGATAAATTGTTTTTTCATCTGAGGTGTGAATTGCTCATCGACCACATTATTAATTATAAAATGATCTGGAGCATCTTGTATAATTTGACTTTTTACAATCCCCTTTAGGCCTTTATATGCAGTATCCATACGTCCAACATAACCCTTTTCTTCTGTCCAGAGCACATCGTCTTCTCTTCCTATGATCTTTTCTACATAAGGCCAGCTATTGCCACAGCCACAAGGCTCTTGCTGCTGGGGCAATAAGACCGTATCTAAAATATCGTATCTCAGTAAAGGCGTTTTTAAATTTCTAAATGATGTCGCTACCAATCGGCCTACACTTCCAGGAGCAGCGGCTTGATCTTGATCATTCAAGAATTCAAATATGCCAGAGTCTAAATGCATGTGCAATCGCTGTTGTGTACAATCGGCAATAAGTGGAGCGCCCTCACTACTGGCATATTGATTAAACACCTTACAGCCAAAGGCTTGTTCTATCTTTTCTCGCTGATAATCATAAAGTGTTTCGGCCGTGGTAGTGATCGCTTTAGGTTTTGCCGTAATGGGCATATGGTGATCCAAACTATATTGGGCGATGATATAAAGCGCCGAGGGGTAGCCATCTAAATATACTGGTTTGAAACGATTAATCTTGTTAATATATCTGGGTAAATGTGCGGCGCTCAGATGATAGGACGACATAAAGAGCTGATCATCGATGTAATTGTGAATCCAAAATGGAGGTTTTCTCCGCGTTGGAGCTACTATAAGCCGCCCAGAGAAACGAATGGAACGATATTTCATCTGTATGCCTATACTATCTTGAAAACGAGCCCACAGAGCAAAACCACGCTCGATAGTTTCGGCATCTTGATAATTAACCGTAGGAGAACCTGAGGTACCACTGGTATATCCGGTCTCAACCAAGGGTCTGTTAGGATTAGTATTACACAGAGACGCTGCCTTATTGCGACGGCTTTCTTTATCGAGTAAGGGTAGTGATTCTAAAACTTCCCAAGGTTTATGTTTGATCATCTCCTTGCTAATGCCCTTCTCTTTAAAAATAGCTTGATAATAAGGAACAAAATCATAACACTCTTCAAGCAAGGCTTGTAAGGAGGTGGTTTGGAAATTTTTAATCTCTGCAAGATCATAGCCCCACAGTGATTTGTATTGACTCAAGTATTTTTTATATGAGGTGGTAAACCGCTTGCGATGATTGACTAGCGCTTTGACATTGAGCAAAAATGTCTTGGCCACACCTGGTAATTTGCTATATATTTTCTCCAAGCTCATGGCTGCGATTATTTAGACGGGTTTGTGCTTGTGACATGGCTTTCTTTTTGGCCAAGAATCTGGTGATCATAAGTACGGCTACAAATATCCAAAACTCTCTTTTTCTCAAGTGATAGGTATAAGACCAGCTAATGACACAACCTAAAAAGAAAGGTAGCATATCACTGAGATATTCATAATACACGTTGCGGTCATGGGCCTTAGGCTTTATAAATAACAAAAAGACCAAAAGCATAAATAAGACGTAACCAAAAGTCCCTATAAGTCCAGTTTCAGCGAGCATTTTTAAATAGGTACTGTGTACCTCATTTTGATGGAAATTACCCGCAAAGCCTCCTAATCCCGAACCTGTTAGGGGTATATCTTCAAAGGTTTGCACAGCACTACCCCAGTTTGTAGAGAAAAAGTTATTTTCGCTGGTACCTTCTACATTTTGAACAATACGGGTTTCGATTTTGTCTTGAATTCTGTAATAAACTTCTGGAGCAATTCGCTCCAAATTGATATATACAAAACCTATAGGTATAATGGCGAGCAGTATAGCCAACACAGTTTTGATATTTCTACGTTTAATAGCATAGAACAAAATACCTGCAACCAAACCGATATAGGCGGCGATCTTTCCTGTAGCAAAGAAAAATAGAAAGCCTAGGATTAATGTAATGTCCAATACCTTTTTGGTTCTAGAAGACAATTTAAGACGTAAGGATGAATAGCGTAACGGGATGAGCATGGTCAAAAACACCAGGTAATATGCGCCTGCCTGACCAGCATTTCTAAAACCTGAAATTGCTTCTCCATCATTGCGCTGGGCAAATATTCGGGGCAACCCTACTGTACTGGCTAAGACATCATAAAAACCCAAGACACTCGCGATAAGAAGGGTATAAATCAATGTTGGAAATATAACTTCAACGAGCTTTTCTCTAAATTGATAATAGATACATACTGATACGAGTATGAGAAATACGATGATGAGTGTTTCTATAATAGTGGCCAGCGGATTATACGACAGCAGTATGGGCATAAAAAAAAGCAATACCATAAACAATGCTGCATAATACACCAAGGAGATTTTTCTCGAGGTGATATAGCCCATCAGTAATTGACGTATGCCAAAGACCAGAGATAATGCCCCAAACAAATCTGCAAATGTGATTCTCCCCAATATGGTAGCACTTCCTTCATAAGTAGTTATCGTTTTACTTATAAAGGACAAGAGTATAAATATGATCAGAAAATTCTTTTGCATTAAAATAGCTCTTGTAACTGTTGGGTTTGATGGGCGCGATGGTACGCTTTAAAGGTCTTTGCCTGTAAAGGCTCGTTTAGTTTACCTTGACGATGTAGCACAAAGATATCTCGAATCACCTCAAGGTGTTCTTCTGTAAGCGACTGGGTATTGGGAAGACACCAACCACAATCGAGGTGGGCAATCATTTGAGCCGTCTCAGAATCTGCTTTGGCATAATTTAGAATAGGACGTCGCGAGCCCAAGTATTCGTAAAACTTAATAGGCACTCCGGTATAGTGATTGATCTTATTTGAGACAATAGACCATAACACATGAGAACTCAAGTACTTTTGTAACACCTCACGTCTGGGCATCAATCCTAAAAAGTGAATGCTTTGAGCAACCTTGAGCTGCCCTATCTCATTTAAGAGACGTTCTTCTATATTACCAGCAATTTCCACACAAAACTCATCAAGTCCTACACTACCATCCTCGACCAAACGCTCCAAGCTAAGCAGCAAGGGTTTTGGGCTTCTCAACCCACCGTAAAAAGAACCCGCATAGAAGAAGGTCAATTTTTTGGTTGGAGCTATTGGAGTAGCCGTGTCAAACTCTTCTGGATCAAACCCATTATAAATCGCATGCATTTTGTGTGCATGTTTAGGGTAGGCCTTGGCATAACACGCTTTCATAGCATTAGAAATGAGCGTAACCACCGTTGCTTTCTTGAGCAGGCGTTTTTCTAACTTCTTATGCAACCACCCTTTTATACCACCGCTGTGCGCCTCATTAAAAAGTGAATGAAAATCTCTCAGGTCAACAATGTGCTTTTGTCTTTTATTACAAATAAGTCGAGCTACAAGGTGATTTGTAAATAAGGGAGAGGTCGAAATAACGATATCTGCACTAAGCTCGCTTCTATTTCTTATAACATACCACCACACAAATGGAAGCCAGGTAACTCCCTTGTCGGGAAATATAAAAAGACTCACAATCTTAAATATAAATTGCCTGAGCTGTCCAGCCAAACCTACAGAGGTCTGATTGCCTTTCATAGTGGCGGCTTTAGTTTGTCTAGCTCCTTTAAGTCCTAAGGCCTTAACCTTTATTAACCTGACACCATCAAGCTCGACCTTAGCGTCCTTTTCAAGACCCATAGAGCTGTCCTGATTGGCGCAGGTCAAAACAGTCACCTGATATTTCTGTTTATCCAAGTATTTGGCAATAGCGTAAGGACGCTGTGCCGCTGGCGCATTGGAAGGCGGATAGGAATAAGAAACGATGACTACTTTTTGTTTTTCCAACAGCTTAATTTTTTAAGAGTACAAAGCTACCCAATCTAAAATTACTTTTTCCCAGTGAGACAGCCTATTTATGATCTTGGCGTTATGTGCTGCCTGTTCTGGTTTAATAGGTTTTTGCACAACCTCAGCGAGTTGCTTTGTCAGATCGGCAAATTGATCAATCTGATAAAAATGTACCTTTTTGTCTTTGAGTAAATCATACGGTAACCAGCTTGCGGTTATCACGTCCTTGCCGCAAGCCATCACCTCTTGCATGGCTCCAGAAAACTGATCGGTAGATTGTAGTTGTATTAAGATATCGGTGCATGACCGATATACAGCGAGCTCTTTACCATTGTAAAACCCAAAGTCTAATGTAAAAAACGTTCTAAAAGAAGCAGGGATAAGCTCAGCAATTTGATCGATATAGGTTTTGGCATCTTTAGGATAGCCCAATGGGATCAAGAAATGGAGCTTTTCAAATAAAGACCGATCCATTTTGAGCAAGGTCTCAATTATTTGCAAATGATTTTGATTGGGACTGGCGTTGGTCCCTATAACCACCAATTTTTTATCTTGAGGGATACCCAATTGCTTGCGCATCTCTATAGTTTGTTCAGGGCCTACCTCGGGTATATATTGCAATGGAATTAATCCAAAGCGCAGGGTAAGCGTTTTATTAGAATACTTTGGGTAGTTCTTATTAAAATCCTGTTGTGTTAGTGCATTGGTAAATGTGATGCATTGTGCTTTGGCTAGGAGCAACCTACGGGTAAGTCTTGTTTTTTGTGAAGACTTGTAATAATCTGAACCCCAAAATGTCGCAATAGTCCGCTTTCGCGAAAGCGGATACAAAAACAAATCCAACATCCCGACAAAACCATCTATATAATGATAATGTATACCATCTACTTGAGGCAGGTGCTTCTTTAGAGCTAGGCTAGCCCGTATCATATCAATTAGTGAAACCTTGTTTGCGACCTCTTTTTTGAGAAGAGAAAAACTCTGGCCACTATTATAGTGAACCACACGGGCTTCTAAAGTATAAAATCGCCATACCTCAAAGCTCCTTGCTACCAAGCGCTGAGCTAGCTCTCCTATAAACACCTCCTGTGGGTTTGATGAGACAAATAGTAGCTTTTTCATGTTAACTCCAAATTTGTTTTACAGCAGACAACAAACTTATAGCCTTAAACTGATCACTAAAACCTTGCCCTAGCAGCTTTTGGCAATCCTTGCTTAATTCTTGATCATGAGCAAGATACTGCAGATGATCCTGTCCGTATTGATAGATATAATTAGCTAGGTCTTTATTTTCTGTAAACCACTTTTTAAAGGGATTCATCGAGACGACGTGACCAGGAATCAAGGCATATTTGGCCAGGTTTAGATATGCATTAAACTGAGGTACCCATTTATAGGGCTTCTCAAGATATTTCATCTTGGGTTTGACGTTGGTACTTGCCAACTTTATTTGGGTAGCAGCAGGTACTTTGGCATTCATCCACTTGTAGTACAATTTTCTATCATATTTTAAATCTGGCGGAATAGTGAGCGATAACTGTATAAAATCTTCATCCATAAAAGCCGAGGCAAAAGGCGTAAATTGCTCTATCATACGGTATCCATTAAAAATCTCGTTAAAGCCTTTATTGTACAATTTAAAAAGCTCATGGTTTTCGAAGGCGTCAAACTGCTGCTGGATGTAGGGCAGTATCTTATCACTTAATTGATGCGGGCTTAGACTGCGTCCCATTGCTGCTGGCTGCTGCTTTGGGCCCGAAAGATAAGTCCCTAACACTGCATCCCCCAATTGACCGGTATGAAGTATTCCATAAGACTCAAAATCTAATTCCTTAAGCATAGCCAATGTATGACAGGCTCCAGAATAAACACAACTGCCCCCGTTATAAGCGATAGGCTGATCTATATTGCGCAAATAATCGCCGCCGTCTAGTGGGTAAAATTTAAACTGAGCCTTATAAAATTCACTCACCTTTTGTGCAATAATATGTTCGGCATGATTGGATTGTGAAAATGTAATTGTGGTTTGATCTGTATATCCCAACCTATGGGCATAGGCCAAGACCATTCGTGAATCCATTCCTCCACTTATGGTGGTCATATGCTTTAAGGAAAGATCCTTATCTCGACCAAATTCATTGTTTATGGCCTTGGTAAAGAGCTGGTCTAACTGCTCAATAAAATCACTCTCTGTTAGTGTTGTATTGGCTGTGGTATGAAATTGATGGTATTGTTGCTTATTAATGGTAGACCCTTGAAGTCTTAAAATAGTAGCCGGTGGCATTCGAGTAACACCATTGATTAGGGTGCGATCACCCAAAATATACCCAAATGACAGTAAGGAATAGGCTGCTTCTCTATCCAGATCAAATGGTATTGCCTTTTCCTTTAAAATCTGCGCTACAGCCATCACATTAGATGCGCAAATCAAGTGAGTGTCTGATAGGTAGTAAAAAATTGGTTTGGAATTGGTCTTATTCGTAAATAGGGATGCTGTATTAGCCTTTAGCACGAGTCCAGAAAAGTCACCCTTGCACGAAGCCACATTTTCTGTGTTAGACTGTAAGGCGCGATGCAAAGGTTGTAACCCCTTGGATTGAATATCATTAGTGCCATTTTCATAGATCATCCCATTAATAAAAGACAAGTGCCCATTGTCTATGTTTACACCTTCTACCGTTGTAAAGCGAGCTTCGATCTGGTACGTTAAATGACCGCCCTCAAAGGTGATGCGCCGCACATTATCTTCTGTCTGAGCCGCTACTGGGCTGAACAACTGCTGTTTACACTGTGTAAATGCTTTTAAATCGATATATAAACTAAAAGACTTCATAATTACGACGGTGGGTTCTTTTTAGGGAATTTGGTCAATAAAAAGGCTTTGGCTTTTACCACATCGCCGGGTGTAATGACAAAATAATTAACTAGAGGCAGCTCTTTAGTGACCAGCACATTTATAAAGATATAAAGCGCACTAAGGAAATAGGATAGTAATACGGCATAGGCAGCTCCCACTATACCATAATCAGGTATAAAAAGAAAACATAAAGGAACCAGTGTTATAATTCCTATGATGTTAGCGTAAATATTGAATCTTTGTCGCTCTGCGGCTACATTATACATCACAAAAATAGCCTTGAACCCAAAAACAACCATAGCAAATAAGAGGATCTTAAATGGGGTAATGGCCGGGATAAAAGTCTCTCCATACATAAGCGGTAATAAAAAGGATGCCATAAAGTACAAAGTCACAGCAATAACCAAAGTGGCACTACAGGTTATCTTAGAAAAAAAGGATAGCGTTTTGACTTGTTCCTTTTTATCCTTAGAGGCAGATAAATACGGCAGCAGTACTGTTCTAAGACTAGCTGGGATCTGAGAAACCATTTCTCCCAAGCCTAGGGCAACAGCATAAAATCCTAGTTGGGTGGTGCCTTCAAACCACTCTACCAACCATATGTCCATCTTTAAACTTAAAAAATTGAGCAGTGCGGTCAACAAACCAAATAGGGAGAAAAGAATAAAGGGCTTTACCTCGGCATAGGTATATCTAAAATTAGGACGAACAGTGTATTTCTTTGCAAAAAACCGATAGATCGATACTGTAATAACTAGCAGCGTAAGTAAATGAAATCCTATAAGTGCAGGTGTGGATAAATGTATCCCTTGATAGGTGTATAACAGATATAATCCAATAAATAACAACAGCCTAAAAACCGCATAAATAAGCGTAGATTTATACAAATCTTCAAAGCTTTTGGCCCCTCTTAGAAAGGCCGATAAAAACTCTTTTATTTCGTTTATACCCAATAGCAACATTGCCAGTAATAAATATAAGGTAGGATGTGCTTCTGGAATGACAAAATGGGCAAGACCAAAGAGTTGCAGACTAAAAATGACTACAAAAGTTATAGCGAGACTTGCCAGAAACAGACTAATGATAAGGCCTAATAGTTTATCAATCGGCATTTTTTTTTGAGCGACAAAATGTACAATGCTAATGTTAACATTAAAGGTTGTCGCCAGAAAAAACAGTCCTACGCCCACTTCTATGATTGTCAAGTCTCCCTTGCCGTCTGGACCTAACAAGCGTATAAAGAAAATACTAGAGATCAACCCAAGCACCAAAGAAGCGATCTTTGTAACAACAACAAGAAAAGAATCTTTGATTAAGGTATTCATTGGAAGTGAAACTGAATTATCAAAAAAAGCTCGATTACAAGCGCGCTAGCATTTCTCTTACGATAATGGCACTAGCCTCTCCGTTACCATACAGATCTTTATCAAAATTGGCTTGTTTTTCCTTTTGATCCTTATACGCTGCTATAATGGTTGACGCGTCTGCTCCTACTAAAGTATTGAATCCATTATCGACCAGTTCTACCCACTCGGTTTCATCACGCAAGGTCAAACAGTATTTCTTAAAAAAATAAGCCTCTTTTTGCAAACCACCACTGTCGGTAAGGACGAGCTCACAATGGTCTAACAAATACAACATTTCCATATACCCTACCGGATCTATTGTAATCACCTGATCTGGCAGGTTAATGTCATATTTTTCGAGGTATTTTTTGGTTCTTGGATGCAACGGAATTACAATAGGAGTCTGCGATCCAATATCTGCCAAGGCCGCACATATACCCTTGAGTCTTTCGGGATCATCGGTGTTTTCGGCGCGATGGATAGTCGCCAAACAAAATTGATCAGGAATTGATGCAGAGGGCGCTTTCGCGAAAGCGGAAAACATCATACTTGCATCTAGCATCACATCCCCATTTTTGATAATGTCTATTCCCAAATCACGGTAGCCTTCTTTGTGTAAATTGTCTATGGCAGATTGGGTGGGGCAAAATAATAAACTGCTTATCCTATCGGTCAATATACGATTGACCTCTTCGGGCATATTCATATTAAAAGACCGCAGTCCTGCCTCAATATGAGCCACTTTTATATGCAACTTTGAGGCTGCTAGCGCACCAGCTAGTGTTGAGTTGGTATCGCCGTACACCATAACCCAGTCTGGCTTCTCTTGTAGTAATACTTCTTCTATAGCTTCGAGCATTTGTCCAGTCATCGCTCCGTGAGACAACCCGTTGATATCCAAATGATACTTGGGTTTGGGAATCCGCATTTCATCAAAGAAAATGGCGCTCATATTGGGATCGTAATGCTGACCTGTATGAACGATAATTTCCTCGATGGGTGTATGGTTTGCCTTATTGTGGTCAATAATAGCCTGACTTACCGCTGCCGATTTTATAAACTGGGGTCTCGCCCCTATGATGGTTACTATTTTCATTTGGTCTCGAATGGGTGTTTGGCCTTAGGCTTTTTGGCAAAGGGATGATAGTCACCTTGAAGCCCTATTACTTCGGCATTGCGAATGCCATGAACTATTTCTACGGCTTGACGCGCATCGTCAAGTCCAAAACCATCACCCTCTAATATATGTTCGTAACTACGAGTATGCAAATCGGTAAATCCACCACTAAACTCTAGCTCTTCACCGTCTACGGTTATAGATCTGTAGGTGCGTTGTCCGGCTTTAGCAATTGCCTCGGGTAACACCTCGGCGTTTATTGATAAAAACCATCGCACACGCGCTTGTTTAAACTCTAGATAACCAGCAGCCCTGTCGTGAGTGTGTAAATGCACTCTATTTTCTTGAATATCGCCAAAGATCCAAGAGAGCATATCGTAAAAATGTACCCCAATATTGGTGGCTATACCACCAGATTTGTTCATATCACCCTTCCAGGAAGTATAATACCAATTACCTCTAGAGGTGAGGTAGGTTAGATCTACATCGTATATTTTGTCTTTAGGTCCCTGGTCAATTTTGGCCTTAAGGGCCATAATGCTAGGGTGTACGCGCAATTGTAGAATATTAAATATGGTGCGTCCAGTACGTTTCTCCTCGGCTTGTAAGGCGTCAATATTCCAAGGGTTGAGTACCAATGGTTTTTCGCAGATGGCATCGGCATCGTGACGCAATGCAAAACGTATGTGCGAATCGTGCAAATAGTTGGGCGTACAAATACTTACATAATCCAAGGTAAAATCACGCTCATGACGCAGTTTTGAAATATGACGTTCAAAGCGCTCAAACTCTACAAAAAAATCGGCCTCTGGAAAGTGACTATCGATAATACCGACACTGTCATTGGTATCCATGGCGGCCACCAGATGATTTCCTGTTTCTTTTATCGCTTTCATATGACGCGGTGCGATATAACCCGCTGCGCCAATTAATGCAAAGTGTTTCATATTATTTTATTCGGGCAACACTGCCGTTTTTTAATTCGTATTCTTGCCCGGTTTCGGGGCAGTACGCTAGGTTGTCTTGATCAAATTCCAGACGATGGCCATACTCACTTACCCATCCTATCTGTTTTGCGGGATTACCCACCAATAAGGCGTAATCTGGTACTTCTTTGGTCACTACAGCTCCGGCTCCGATAAATGAATAGGCCCCTATGGCATTGCCACATACTATGGTGGCATTAGCTCCTATAGAAGCTCCTTTTTTGACCAAAGTGGTTGCGTATTGTGTTTTTCTATTAACCGCGCTGCGAGGATTTATAACATTGGTAAAGACCATTGACGGTCCTAAGAAGACATCATCTTCACAAATGACACCCGTATAGATTGAGACGTTATTTTGAACTTTAACATTCTCACCCAATACCACCTGTGGAGAAATCACCACATTTTGTCCAATATTACAGCCCTTTCCTATCCTGCTCTCTGGCATGATATGCGAGAAATGCCAAATTTTTACATCGCTGGCAATATCACAGCCTTGGTCTATGACTGCGGTAGGATGAGCAAAATAGTCTTGGTTCATGTTAGCTTTAAATTATGGCTGCGCTTTATAATCTTATCTACAGTAACACATATTGTAAACCTGACCATTTAACTTAGCCTTCTTCAAGCGACAAAAGTACGTTTTTCTGTGCGATTAGACAGCATTTCTAGGACGAACGACAAAGGAATTATTACGCAACTCTTTGCGATTATACACCATAGGTCTATGGGTAGCTTGATCGATCACTTCAAAACCAACGGCTTCGCATATGGCTTGTCCGGCCGCTGTATCCCACTCCATCGTTGGTCCAAAACGCGGATAGAGATCTGCTTTCCCTTCGGCGAGCATGCAAAATTTTAAAGAACTACCTACCTCAAGTAGAGATATCTCATACCCTTGCTGGTCTAAACCCTTGATATAGGCCTTAGTTTCTCCTGTCATATGAGATACACTTGACAATATGCGCAATGGCTTGGATGAACCTTTATCTTTAGAGCGAGGTTGAGGTCCTCGCGTTTTTTGTAAAAGTTGAGATGAAGATATACCATAAAGCTCTATTGCCTCTTTCTCGATAGCATCGTTAAAGTGATCAATATTATCAATATAAGCACGTATGCTGGTTTGCGCTTTGGCATCTCCGAGGTATATCATTTTTGTGGTTGGTACATAAATAATCCCAAACACCGCTTTAGAATGTTGGACCAATGCAATATTAACTGTAAATTCTCCTGTTCTTTTTACAAACTCCTTGGTGCCATCTAAGGGGTCAACAATCCAACAATTTTCCCAACCAGCTCGCTCCTTAAATTCGGGCCAAATTTCTTCTTCAGAAAGTATGGGTATTTGTGTTTTTTCTAAATACGAATTGATAATGCTACTCGCGCTTGTATCGGCTTGGGTAATCGGAGAATGATCTGCTTTAAACGAGACTTCAAAAGAACGGTCGTACACTTCCATTATAGCCTCTCCGGCAAGTATTGCAGCTTGTATAGCAGGCCACCAAAAAGGTTTAATTATCATAAAGCTTTGATTTAAACTAATTCGCTTAACAAACTGATATTAAGTACATTATTTATTTACTATAGATAAAATCGATGCTGCAGATTCCTTCCAATGTGGTGTATTTACCTCAAACGTTTCTCTTATCTTATCACAATTCAGGACACTGTATTTGGGACGCTGGGCAGGAGTTGGAAATTGCGTGGTGGGAACAGCGGTCAGATGAATTTCTAAGCCGCAAAAATCAAAAATAAATTGAGCAAAATCATACCAAGTGGCAAGACCCGAATTACTGTAATGGTACACCCCTGAATTTGTAGGTTCAAGTTGTGGCAGCATGGTTAATATTGCCTTCGCCAAGTCCAATACCGAAGTAGGAATCCCGTGCTGATCATTTACCACTTGGAGCTGTGTGCGCTCTTGTCCCAATCGGAGCATTGTCTTTAAAAAGTTGTGGCCATATGGACCGTACAACCATGATGTTCTAATTATAAGAAATTGGGTTAGCTTCGCTTTAAGAATAGCCTCCTCCCCTGCACGCTTGGATTGTCCGTAAACCGTTTGCGGGTTAATGGAGTCATTTTCTTTATAAGGTTGTTGGGCCTCTCCATCAAACACATAATCTGTAGATATATGAATAAGCGCAATCTCATGTTCTTTACAAATATCTGCCAATATTTTAGGCCCCAACTCATTCACCTTAAACGCCTGTCTCTTGTTTTCCTCGGCCGCATCTACAGCCGTATATGCAGCCGTATTAATAATGACATCTGGTTGCCGATCTGCTATTAGAGCAGCTACCTGCTGGGGCTGGGTAATGTCCAATTGGCTGCGATTGGCAAATGAAAAGTTGTATTGACTATATCCTGGTGCAAGCGCTGCAATGGCTTTACCCAATTGACCTTCACTCCCTGTCACCAAAATATGAATACCTGAGGATACCATATCAAAGTGTTGCTATAAGGGCCTCAAAGTTGGGGTATTTCTTATCTTTCTCTGAAAGCACAAAATCTTCTTGTTCTAATGGCCAATTGATATTAAGGCCAGGATCATTAAAGTATAAACCACGTTCACTCTTACTATCGTAATAGTTGTCGCATTTATAGAAAAAGGTAGCTGTTTCGCTCAGGGTCAAAAATCCATGTGCAAAACCCCTGGGAATAAACAATTGGGTTCTATTTGCGGCTGTGAGCATAATTTGAAAGGATTGACCAAAGGTGGGTTGGTCTTTGCGCAAATCTACCACAACATCCAAAACTTCACCTTCTAAGACACGTACCAATTTTGCCTGTGCCATATCTCCTATTTGAAAATGCAAACCGCGCAACACTCCAAAAGTAGAACGCGACTGATTGTCTTGAACAAATTGAGGAGTTAAGCCTGTGGCATTTTCAAACTTTTTTTGATTAAAAGACTCAAAAAAGTAACCGCGACTGTCTTTATAGACTTCTGGTTTACAAATAATGAGGCCATCAAAATTGGTATGTTGTACTTCCATTACAAAGAATTAATATATGCGGCATAACTTCCCTTACCATAGCGCTGCGCACTGGCTTTGAGCTCGTCATAACTTATCCAGTTCATCTTATAAGCGATCTCCTCCAAACAACTTATCATCGTGCTCTGATTGTTTTGCAGTACTCTAATGAACTCTGTAGCATCGTCTAAGGAGGCAATTGTTCCTGTGTCAAACCAAGACATCCCTCGACTCATAACTCCCACAGCCAAGGCTTTGCGTTTTAAATAAACCTGATTGACAGCTGTAATTTCTTTCTCTCCTCTTGAAGAGGGCTGAATCTCTTTAGCAATAGCAACCACATCATTATCATAAAAGTATAAGCCTGGTACGGCATAGTTGGATTTGGGGTGAGTTGGTTTTTCCTCAATACTCGTTGCCTGGTGGTGCTTATCAAAAGTAACTACCCCAAAACGTTCTGGGTCTCTTACGGGATAGGCAAATATTGCACCTCCTTCTACATCTGTTTTACTTTGCAACAACTTACTGAGCCCATTGCCATAAAAAATGTTATCACCTAATACCAATGCGACTTTATCGTCTCCAATAAACTTTTCTCCTATGATAAAGGCTTCGGCCAAGCCATTGGGCTGAGCTTGTATCGCATACTCAAAACGACACCCAAGCGCACTACCATCACCCAATAATTTTTGAAAGGATGCCTGATCTTCTGGAGTGGTGATAATTAGTATTTCGCGAATGCCAGCAAGCATCAAAACACTCAATGGATAATAAATCATCGGTTTGTCATACACAGGTAGCAGTTGTTTACTTACCGCAATAGTAAGTGGATATAAGCGTGTACCTGCACCTCCAGCTAAGATAATTCCTTTCATGTGTTGTACATTTTTGAATAGTATTCTTGGTAAGCACCAGAAGTCACACTATCTAACCAAGCCGTATTTTCAAGATACCAATCTATAGTTGCACTAAGCCCTTGCTCAAAACTCACCGTGGGTGACCAGCCTAGCTCTTTATTGATTTTTGTTGCATCTATCGCATATCTTCTATCGTGACCAGGACGATCTTTGATATAGGTTATAAGCTGTTGCGCACTACCTTCTGGACGGCCCAACTTCTGATCCATTAGGGTGCATAAGAGCTTAACCAAGTCAATATTTTGCCATTCGTTAAAACCGCCAATATTATAAGTCTCTCCTACACTCCCGCGATGAAATACAATATCTATAGCTCTGGCATGATCGATTACGTACAACCAATCTCTGGTGTATTTACCATCTCCATAGACAGGTAAAGGCTTTTTATGAACAATATTATTTATAAATAACGGAATTAATTTTTCTGGAAAGTGATTAGGACCGTAATTATTCGAACAATTTGTTATTATGTAGGGTAAATCATAGGTTTCGCCGTAGGCTCGTACAAAGTGATCTGAGCTGGCCTTGGATGCAGAATAGGGCGAATTAGGATCATAAGCAGTAGTTTCTGTAAACAACCCACGTTCTGGTAAACTACCATAGACCTCATCGGTGCTAATGTGATAAAAAAGAGCTGTATCACAATGAGGCATCGAATGTGTTTTAAATGCATTGAGCAAATGCACTGTCCCAAAAACATTGGTATTGACAAAGGCCATAGGATCTGTAATCGATCTATCGACGTGAGACTCTGCGGCTAAGTGAATGACATGACTAAATCGATATTGTTCAAAAAATGCATCAATAAACTGAGCATTGGTGATATCACCTTTCACGAAAGTGTAATTAGGCGCTCGCTCAATATCACTTAGATTTTCTAAATTTCCGGCGTAGGTTAGCGCATCCAGATTGAAAATTTCATAATCAGGATAGGTATTCACAAATAGCCGCACCACGTGTGATCCGATAAATCCTGCGCCTCCTGTGATGAGTATTCTCATTATAACTTTGCGTTTACCTTCCCTTCTAATACGCCTTTTACGTCATATACCACAGCGTTCTCTTTCTTTAAACTATCAAGATCTAAGGTATTAAATTCTTTGTGGGCTACAGCATGAACGATAGCATCAAACCGATTATCTGGCACCTCATTATGCGTTTGCAAACCGTATTCGTGCATCACTTCCTCTGGACTGGCCCAAGGATCGTAGATAATCACCTCGGTGCCGTATTCCTTTAAATGGTGGACAACATCTACCACCTTGGTGTTACGAACATCTGGGCAATTTTCCTTAAAGGTGATCCCTAATAAGAGTATACGTGCACCTTTAACTCTTATGTCGTTTTGCAACATGAGTTTAATTACCTCTGAAGCCACATAGCTCCCCATAGAGTCGTTAAGACGACGACCTGCCAAAATGATTTCTGGATGGTAGCCTAGTTCTTGGGCTTTTTGTGCCAAATAATAAGGATCTACTCCTATACAATGTCCTCCTACCAAACCAGGTTTAAAAGGCAAAAAGTTCCATTTGGTACCCGCAGCCTCTAACACATCATGGGTATCAATATCCAT
>CAZJWI010000003.1:0-16827 GCA_964549485.1 uncultured Flavobacteriaceae bacterium | reverse complement strand
TTATTTGATAGGTGTCAATAAGCGATAAGAGTTGTTTTTCTAGGGTATTGAGTCCATTTACAATAGATGGAAAACGCTGTAGGTGCGCCGTCATACAAGCTGCCAAATAAGGAAAAGAACTGTCGCTGGCCAGATTTGGATCCCACAATTGGTGATTTTCACCACAGTATAATGTCCAAAGTTGGTCGGCCAATTTACGATCTTTTGCAGAGAGTTTAATGGCCTGCTGGTAATGTTGGAGTAGTAGAGAGTCTGTGAGCTCGGACAGGCCTTTTAATTGATCTTGACCTGCTATCTTACCACTGCAAACCAAAAATAATTTGCCTTTAAAAGAAAGACGATTTAAGTAATATATAGCAGCCAGCATATTGATGTGGCAAAATAAATCATATTCAAACCAAAGAAACACTTTCTCATACGTACCCGCCTTAGCGATACGCTCTAATTCAGGTATAAATTTTTCTTTATAATAGGAAGGGTCAACATCATAAGAATGAGCCAAGAATTGTTCGCGTAATTCGATAAATGCATCCGAACCTACATCGAAATGGGTTGGTCCTTCACATAACATCTCTCTCCAAACCGCGTAATCCCCTTCAACTTCTAAGTTTTGCAGACGCTGGTTGAGCGAGTCACCATTGGTAATATGCAATATGTTTTTATGCTGTCTATCCTCCAACTCGTTTGACCTTAAATCCTATTTCCTTTAAAAAGGTCATAATTGTATCGCGATAATCACCTTGTATGATAATACGGTCATTTTTATAACTCCCACCTACAGACAATCGTTTTTTTAAATCTTTTGTCAATTGTTTAAAATCACTGTCGGCTCCAGTATATCCTTCAATGATAGTAATAGGTTTCCCTTTTCGTTTCTCGTATTTGCACAGCAGCGGATCATCTTGTAGCCAAATGGTATTGGCCGGCTCTGTAGGCGTCGGCTCTTCTGTTGGGATGTGTTCGGGGAAGAGGTTTTTTAATTGGTCTTTTAGATCCATATTGGTTTATTCTTTAAGAAGTCCTATTTCAACCAGTCGTTGATGCAAAAATTCTCCAGCCGTAATATCTGCAAATGCTTTTGGATGCTCTTGATCGATACATTCTTCTAAACAATTTAATTTCATGTCACTTCTAGGATGCATAAAGAAGGGTATAGAATACCTAGGCGTGTCCCATTGTTCTCTTGGAGGATTAACCACGCGATGTATCGTAGATCGCAATTTATTATTGGTATGTCGCTCTAGCATATCTCCAACATTAATAACCAATTCATCTTCGTTGGGTATGGCATCAATCCACTCGCCATCCATACGCAATACTTGTAGGCCACCTGCAGAGGCACCCATGAGTAAAGTGATTAAATTAATATCACCATGAGCTCCTGCGCGCACAGCACCTTTGGGTTCTTCGGTGATAGGAGGGTAGTGAATAGGACGAAGTATACTATTGCCATTACTGGCCCAGTAGTCAAAATAATGCTCGTCCAAGCCGATGTATAAAGCCAGAGCACGCAAAACATATATTCCTGTTTTTTCCAACATTCTATAGGCTTGCATTCCCGTTTTATTAAAATTGGGCAATTCTGATACTACTACATTTTCAGGATAGTCTTCTTTGAGATTGGCATCGGCAGAAGGTTCTTGACCAAAATGCCAAAATTCTTTGAGATCGCCTTCCTTTTTACCCTTGGCATGTTCTTTCCCAAACGAGATATAGCCGCGCTGGCCCCCACCACCTTCAATTTCATATTTTTCTTTAGTCTCCAGAGGCAAAGCAAAAAATGACTTCACTTCACTGTATAATTCTTCTACCAGCTCTTCGTCCAAAAAGTGATTTTTCAAAGCCACAAAGCCTATTTCTTCGTACGCTTTACCAATTTCTTGAACAAACTTTGCTTTTCTTTCTGGATCTCCGCTGATAAAATCGGCCAGATCTACACTGGGTATATTTGTCATGGTTTTAGATTTGCTTTTGTCATACAAATATAAGGATAATAAACGTGTCAAAGCCTTGTATCACCTTTGGTAGCTCAAATTGCCTGTAGTCAAAGACAGTAATAAATACCCGACAAAAAGGCTTTCGCGATAGGACTAGGTCATTGATTGATTTTTCCGTTATTTTGTAAGACATCCACTAATTGGAATTTATGCATCCTACCTTGAAGCGCTTGCTACCCCATCTGGCAGTAATAATTGGTTTTATTGCCATTTCTCTCTTATACTTCAATCCTGTTTTGTCGGGCAAAATGTTGTATCAAAATGATATTAAATTATATCAGAGTATGGCACAACAACACACCCAATTTAGAGCAGAAACAGGTACCGAGACCTATTGGACAAATGGTGCTTTTGGAGGGATGCCCACATATCAAATGGGAGCTCAATTTCCCCACGATTATATGGATATACTCGATAGAGGTATTCGGTTTTTGCCCCGACCTGCCGATTATTTATTTCTCTATCTGTTGAGTTTCTACATACTTATGTTGGTCATGCGTGTGCCCTGGAAATTGGCCATAGTGGGAGCCTTAGCTTTTGGCTTCTCCACCTATCTCATCATTATAATTGGGGTGGGTCACAACTCTAAAGCCCATGCCATTGGGTACTTCCCCTTAGTGTTGGCGGGGATTTTATTGGTCTTTCAAAAGCGTTATTTATGGGGTTTTCTATTAACGGCGGTGGCCATGGGATTAGAGATTCAGGCAAATCACTACCAGATGACTTATTACTTGGGTATTTTGGTTGCCATCTTAGGGGTGGCCTATTTGATTGACGCTGTAAAAAAAGGTGTTCTACCACATTATCTAAAATCAGTAGGTATATTAGTAGTCGCAGTTGTTTTGGGCTTAGCTATGAATGCAACCACGTTACTAGCCACGGCAGAATATGCAGAAACCAGTATCAGAGGAGAACAATTACTTAAAGATCCCGGGACTACAAATACTACAGAAACCAAATCTGGTTTGGATTACGAATATATTACCGCTTATAGTTACGGTAAGTTAGAATCACTCAATTTACTAGTGCCCAAATTAATGGGCTTAGGCGTAGCTTGGGATTTGGGAGAAGACTCTGCTTTCTATAAAGAACTTTTATCATTGGGAGTGCCGCCAGCAGAGGCTAAATACTATGCTCAGACCACTCGTTTGTACTGGGGTGATCAACCTTTTGTTGAGGCACCGCCTTATTTAGGGGTAAGTGTTGTTCTCTTGGCGTTATTGGGTTTGTTTTTAATCAAAGGCCGATTGAAATGGTGGCTCATAGCAGGAATGGTCGTCTCTCTCGCTTTGAGTTGGGGAAAAAATTTAGATGGGCTCACTCGTTTTTTTGTAGAATACATCCCTCTGTACAATAAGTTTAGAGCGGTCTCAAGTATACAAGTTATCTTAGAGTTATTAATTCCTATTGCCGCCGTTATTGGCTTGCATCAATTCTTTAATGACAGGATTGATCAAAAACAGAAAATTAATAAATTGTATATAGCCGCAGGCATACTAGGCGGTTTATGTCTGATTTTTTATCTCTTTGGAGGTGGGTTATTTAATTTTAGGTCGGCAGGTGAAGCGGCTATGGCGATCAAACAGCCAGAAATATTAAATGCCATAAAAGAAGATCGCATCGCTATAATGAAAGAGGATAGCTTGCGGTCCTTACTCTTTATAATAGTTATTTCAGGAGTTTTATGGCTTACTCTTCAGCGCAAAATTAAGGAGAACACAACCATTGCGCTTGTAGCCATAGTTATCTTAATTGATTTGGTTGCTGTAGACCGGCAAAGTGTCAATGAAGATAATTTTATCACCCAACGTGCCTATGCCAAAAATTTTGAGCCTACTGCCATCGATAAAAAAATAATGGAAGACCCTTCCTATTTTAGGGTACTCGATTTGTACAGAGGATTTAACAATCCTCACACGGCCTATTTCTTTAATACACTCAACGGTTACTCTGCGGTATATCCGCGTCGTATCGACGATGTTATGGAGCAAGTGTATCAGGGTAATGTAGGCATTATTAATATGCTCAATGTCAAATACCTTTTAAAGAATGATGAGGGTGAGGCCGTTTTACAAACAAATAATTTTGCCAATGGCCCAGCCTGGTTTGTAGATGAGTTGCAATTTGTGCCAGATCACACTGCTGCTTATGAGGCCTTAAAGACTATAGATACTAAGAAAACAGCTGTACTACGCCAACCTTTTCAAGACGAGCTTGAAAATATAAGTATAGGAAAAGACAGTCTGTCCAAAATAGAAATTACTTCAATTGCACCTAACAAGCTGCAATACAAAACTACCAATTCGAAAAATGGCTTCGCTGTTTTTTCTGAAGCTTATTACAAAGAAGGTTGGAAAGCAACTATAGACGGAAAGCCTACAAGTATTTACCCTGTTAATTATATGTTGAGAGGTATAGCTATACCGCAGGGACAACATACCGTCGAATTTGTATTTGAGCCTCAAGTAGTTCAAACGGGAAGTATGATCACACTTGCAAGCAGTATTCTTGTATTTCTTTTAAGTATCGGTGGTGTTTGGTACACCTTCAAACAAAGAACACCTCTAGATCAACCTCAGGATTAAGCCACGGCGTATTATGGCAAAAAAGGTGCTTATTATCGCTTATTACTGGCCACCCGCTGGCGGTCCTGGCGTACAGCGTTGGTTAAAATTTGCCAAGTATTTACCCGATTTTGATATTGCTCCTGTAGTCTATGTACCCAAGGATGCCCATTATCCAATTAAAGACCAAGCTATTACAGCCGAGGTTCCCAAGAATATTACAGTGATAAAAACTCCCATAATAGAGCCGTATGCTTGGGCTAGTGCGCTTTCGCGAAAGCAAACAAAAACCATAAGCGCTGGGATTATTCCAGATGCATCCAGACAAAATATGTTGCAAAAAGCCTTGCTCTATGCAAGAGGTAATTTTTTTGTTCCCGATGCACGTGTCTTGTGGGTAAAACCATCTATCAAATTTTTAAAAGCCTATATTTCAAAGCATCAAATCGATACTGTGATTACCACAGGGCCTCCGCACAGTTTGTATCTCATTGGTTTAGGTTTAAAAAAGAGCTTGTCTTTAAGATGGATTGCAGATTTTAGAGATCCGTGGACTACCATTGGATATCACGATAAATTGCGGATGACCAAAAAAACTAGGCAAAAACATAAACGGCTCGAAAATATCGTATTAAATACCGCCGATGATATCATTGTAACTAGCCCGGGAACTAAGAGAAATTTTGAGCAGCTTACTCCCAAACCAATTACGGTGATCACCAATGGTTTTGAAACTGCTAGTGGTATAGATCATCATAATTCGAAGTCATTTACTATCGCGCATATAGGGTCGCTCTTGGCCCAGCGTAATCCCGACATGTTATGGAAGGCCATGGCTAGCTTAGTTGCAGAGAATCTCGCATTTAAAAAGGTTTTTAAATTACAATTGGTAGGAAAAGTTAGCCCTCAGGTTATTGAAAGTATCAAACGCTTCAGGCTAGAAGAGTATGTTGAGATTGTAGGATATGTAGCGCACCAGAAGGCTAGGCAACTTCAACACAGTGCGACGCTCTTACTACTGATGGAAATTGATGCAGTGATCACCAAAGAAATCATTCCTGGAAAATTATTTGAATATCTCTCGGCCCAAAGGCCAATTTTGGCGGTAGGACCAAAAGGTGCGGATGTAGAACAAATTCTTTTAGAAACAGAAGGAGGCTGCTATTTTACTTACCATCAATATGAACCCATCAAAAGATACATTTTAAAAATCTTTGAGGATTTTCAAAAAGGAGAAGTACAAAAACTCAAGGTACCTGTGCAGTATCATCGCAAAACCTTGACCAAAAAATTGGCAGGATTAATCAAAGAGGAGCTGTAAATGGGTATTGTTCTAAAACAATCGACAAATAATGTGCTCTCAACCTTTTTGGGTTTTGGCATAGGCGCTTTTAATACGCTGTTTCTCTATGTCAATTTTATGAGTGATGCCTATTACGGATTGGTTGGCTTTTTATTGTCTACTGCCATGATTTTGATGCCATTTCTGTCTTTTGGAGTTCAAAATACCATCATAAAGTTCTATTCGTCCTTTCAAGGAAATGATCGAGAGCGCTTTCTCCTTTGGATGCTGTTGCTGCCTTTGTTTATTATTATACCTGCTACCTTGTTGAGTGTAGTCTTTCAAGAGCAGATCGCAATCTTTATATCTTCCAAGAATGAAAACTTTGGAGACTATTTCTGGTACATATTTATTATTGCTGTAGCCATTGCCTATTTTGAAGTCTTTTTTGCCTGGTCTAAAGTACACTTAAAGTCTAGTTTTGGAAACCTGATGAAAGAGGTGTTTCATCGTTTGGCTACTCTGTTTTTACTAGTATTGTTAGGTGCAGAAATAATCAGCATAGCTATATTCTTAAAAGCCTTAGTAGGCGTCTATGTGTTACGGATGCTAATAATGAAAGCTTATGCATATTATGTGCACATGCCCAAACTAGTTTGGTCTACCTCACCAAAACAAAAGGGCATAGGGTTTCCGTCTAGATTTGGAGCTATTTTAAAATACACAAGTCTAATTATTATTGCAGGTTCTGTGGCAACATTATTACTTGATCTCGATAAATTTATGATAGGCAAGTATAAACTGGTAGAAAATATTGCGTATTACAATGTAGCAATCTATATCGCTACGGTTATAGCTATTCCTGTAAGGGCCATGCATCAAATAACTTACCCTATGGTGGCACAATTACTCAATGCCAAAAATTACTCAGAAATTGCCATCTTATATAAAAAGAGTTCGATTAGTCTACTGGTTATCTCGAGCTTTTTATTTTTGTTGATAGTGACCAATTTGCAAAGTCTTTACCAACTTATCGACCCTACCTATGCCAAGGGTATATATGTGGTAATTCTAATTGGGTTTGCCCGAGTTTTAGACAATGTTTTAGGTATAAACAACGCCATATTGTACAATAGTGATTATTATAGGTTAGTACTATTTCTCGGTCTTATCCTTGTTTTAATAGCCATTTGTCTTAATATCTATTTTATACCGCGTTATGGCATTAGGGGAGCGGCTATAGCTACTTTTATGGCCAGCGTTTTATACAGTATTAGCAAAATTTTTATCGTATACTGGAAATTTAGCATATTACCCTTTACGGCAAAAACTGCTGCAATGCTAGGCATCGGGATTTGCTTTTTGCTACTCTTTTATTTTTTTGAATTTGGATTTCATCCACTTATAGATATCATGCTCAAATCTGCAGCCATCACTATACTCTTTGTACCTATCGTTTACCGTTACAATATCTCTGAAGACATTACTGCAGTGATACGTTCTATTTTAAAGCGACTATAAAAAAAATCCCGCTTCTTAAATAGAAGCGAGATTTTCAAACTAACTAACAATCAAAATTTAATCAAATGTATTATGGTTATTTCTACGATTTTTAATTTTTCTCCTTTCTTGAATCATCTCCCTACGGCCCCAGGAATCCATTGTGCCATCCCAAGGTTGAGTTGTAGTTAGACCTGCATAAAATCGGTTGTTACGATGATTATGGATACGGCCTTGAACGTCAATTACATGGCCTCTTCTATTATAAAAAAGAGACATATTTCCTACTTTGACTAATCGGCCTTTACGGTAACGTAAACTGATATTACCAATTTGATTTACCCTATTTCGGCGATTGTAAAAAATTACATTTCGACCTATCCGGTTAATAGAGCCCCAGTAATCATATCTGACCAATCGATGGTTGTGATTTGGAAAAGTCACACCAAAAGTGGTTCCTGGGCTGTTGTTATAACGAGCATTCCTGCGGCCATAAGCATTGTTACCTACTACTCGAAAATCAAAATCTCCGTTGGTATACACAAAGAATTGAATTCCTTTTTGAACAAAAGTAACAGCCTGAGGTTGGTTGTAACGTATCCCTTTCTTTTTTCCGTGAGCGAGATCATTCACTTGGTTTGCCTGAGCGGATGTTCCTATAAGAAACAATACCGCAAGTACTAATAGCTTTTTCATAATTAAAAGTATTAAAGGTGATTCACGTTACCGACGATCGGTGTGCGATTGGTCTAGTATAAACCAAGTAGCGTGCCAAAAATGTAAAATACTGTTTGTCAAACACTTATAACCTAACTAACTCATAGAAATATGAATGGTCGTTATTCTCCGCCAATTTATATTGGATTTTTCACCCTTTCTTGCTCAGGAGTAGGATATCGTGGAGTTGGGATTGATTGGTTTTGTCGGTATAGGTTAACTGCTGGTCTAGAAGCAGTTGAAAGCCTTGGTGTTCTAGCAGATATAAGACCGCATTTTTGTCGTGGTAATAAAAGTACATTTGGTCGCCATTAGCGTTAGATATATACCCACTATCCTTAGGGTCTCCAGCTACAAAACTGAGATAAAGTATGCCATTGGGTTGGAGTAGGGCGTAAGTGTCATTCAGAAATTTAGGTAATTCCTCACTAGAGATATAGGGGATAAAAAAACCACAAAAAACACCGTCATACTTAGAAGTAAAGTGGGCTATCTCCCGGCCATCTTGTCTAAAAAATGTGACTGTTGGATTGTATTTTCGCGCAAGCGCAAGCATATTCTCCGAGCTATCAATGGCTGTAATTTTAAGATTAGGATGCTTATCCAACAGGTATTTGGTACAATTTCCAGGACCACAGCCTATTTCTAATACCATTGGGCGCTCTTTTGAGGAGATGGCGTCTATAAAGGCATCATAGGTGGCATTGTAAAGTGTTAGTGGCATAAACTTATCGGCATAAGGCCGAGCCACTTTATTCCAAGTGTTATGACTTACAGTATCACGTTTTTTTGAAGTCACTAAGAAAGTGTCTTTGCAATTTGCTGTACTTGATCCAATACTCTAAATAAGTTACCACTCCAGAGGGCTGCGATTTGTTCTTCGGTATATCCTCTTCTCACTAGTTCAATGGTCACATTCATCGTCTGTGAAGCATCACTCCAGCCCTCGATACCACCACCACCATCAAAATCAGAACTAATTCCTACGTGTTCTAACCCAATTTTCTCAACCATATAATCGATATGATCTACAAAGTCTGCAACGTCTACCGCAGGTGGCACATCTTTCATAGCCGCAATTTTTTTATCTCGAATAGACACCATTTCTTGATAAAAGTCAAAGTAGTTCTGTCGTTCTTCTGGCGGTAGTGCCATAATTTGTCTACGTTCGAGCCAGGTAACATTCATTGAATCTGCAATTTTTTTTGCGATCTCGGTTTCAAATGCCTCTCGTTTGGCATTCTTTTCTGTATTGAGATAACTTTTAAAGGCCACAGTTTGAACTACCCCACCATTTTCCTTAATCCATTGCAATTGCTCATCGTCCAAATTTCGGCTGTGATCACACAAGGCCCTGGCCGAAGAGTGAGAAGCGATAATTGGCGCTTTGGTTAAGGCAATCATTTGTCGCATGGCTTCTTTGCTAGGGTGAGACACATCTATCATCATTCCTAACCGATTCATTTCGGCTATGGCTTCTTTGCCCAAAGCACTTAATCCATTATGTAACCATTGATCATCTTCTTCGCCCGTATTGCTATCACTCAATTGACTATGCCCGTTGTGTGCTAAGGACATATATCGTCCTCCCATATCATAAAATGTCTTGATATTAGATATATCATTACCTATAGGGTAGCCATTTTCTATACCTATCATTGCCACTTTTTTTCCAGAACGCCAAATTGCTTTTGCTTCTTCAGAAGTGGTGGCAAGTTGTATTTGATCAGGGGCGATTTCTTCACATAATTTATGAATGGCTTCAAATTTTGATATGGCATTCGCATACGCTTTTGCGAAACCAGTATCAGTAAGCGAATCCTGTCCGGTATACACGATAAACCAGGGCACATCCAAACCACCTTCAATCATCTTAGGAAGGTTTACCTGTGACGATAAACGTTGGGTGTAATTGATGGTATCGGTAAAGTTTCTTACGTTGATGTCACAGTGTGTGTCAACGGTCATTACACGTTTATGTATATCCTTAGCCTTTGCGATAAGTGCTGTTTCGGTCATAGTGGTCTCTTTAGTAGTAGTTGATTCTTGACAGCCTATAAGTAGACAAACTATAGATAAGTAAGCGAATAAATTTTTCATATAGATGATTTGATTCATCTAATATACCAAAAAATGTAGGTGCTGCTGCTCTGGCCAGGGCGATCTGTAAAAAAGAAACTCCCTAGTGCAATTGCATCTAGGGAGTTTCAAACTAACCAACCAAAAATCTATTTCTTATCCGCGACGTGCTCTACTCGTTCTTGCTGATCTTGTAGCACTACCTCGGTTTGTTGATCTTGCGCTTCTCATGGTTTTATTGGATGATGAAGAAGGGCGAGATGCTCTTGTATTATTTGTTCTAGCACTTCTGTTAGAAGATGCTTTTGGAGTTCTCTTGGTCGTAGCTCTAGCAGTAGCCTTACGGTTACTTCTCGCCGCTGGCTTTCTACTAGCAGTGCTTCGAGTAGATCGAGATATATTCTTTGCCGCTGTTGTATTTCTTTTAGCAGCTGTTCTGGCCGTACCCCTTTTATTGGAAATCGCACTCCCTCTATTATTGGATTTAGCCTTAGCGCGATTGGTCTTTGAACGAGTCACAGTTCGATCTGTCCTGTTTTTTGAAGTTGCTCTTGCTGTTGTGCCACGAGCATTACCTCTTGAAGTTGCAGGTTTTGCTAACCCACGAGCCTTTGAACGGTCATTAATTGATCTGGCAGCGCTAGATCTACTTGTACCTCTCGATGTATTACCTCTAGCAGTTGTGCCTCTGGCAAGACCACGATCATTGCGCAAACCTCTTGTATTTTGAGCTATTCCTCGGGTATTGTTTCTAGGAGTGACAAATCGTGCATTATTCCTATCTACATTATCACGACGTCCGTTATTGTGAGCTACACGACCATTATTAGGACGTCTCCAGGTATCTCTTCGCGCATTTCTGTATCCATCATTATAGCCTCTCCAATAATTGTTTCTATGAAATGCATAATTATATCTAATTGGGTTATAATGCAATCTATAAGGTGTTGTCCATACTAAACATCTGTCAAAAATAGGGCGATAAAAGAAGTTGTGATACGGACGCCATACATAACCACGGTTATAGATATTTATAAAACCTGTGCAATAGTCAAAGGCTCCAAAGCGATTGTAATTGATAAATAAACCACCAACACGTACAATACGGTTTCTGTTATATCGAATATCTACATTTCCAGCTTGGGTTAAACGCCCATAGTGGTCATAGTATAAAGGAGTGTCTTCGATCTGGATGACAGCGCCATAATCGTCATACTGTATATAAGGGTCATAATTGAATCCGGTATTAAAACTAATACTTACAGGCCCTGCATTTACTCCTACGGATACGCCATCGGCGTAGCGTGGAATATAAAAATCAAATTCTCCGTCTGGAAAAACTGAAAATTCAATGCCAGCCTCTACAAATACATATTTGCTTCCGTCATAATTGGCATATCTCCTTGCCATTTCTTCTGAGTTATTATTGGCAGCATAGGTGGTTGTTCCTATAGTGAGCAAACCAATAAATAGTAGTGCGAGCTTTTTCATAATCTGTGTTTTTTAATTCGTAACTGTTCTTGATGAATGATGAACACTTTCTTATAAACAAGGAGCGTGCCAAAAAACATAAATATCCATTACACAAAAGTGGATAACTTGCTCTTGTGTTAGTAATAATAGGGGCTAACAGCCTTTTAAAAAATAATTATTGTGATAGAAAATTCTGGTTAATCCATCTCTCAGGGAGATAAACTCTGTGATATTAGTTCACCTTTGTTACGAGTCCTTGCTCTTTTCTCGCTTTACCTACGAGCGAATATTCGAAAGTATAAGAATTGCCCTCGGTATAAAGTATTTTCATGTGCACCGCTTGTTTTTCACTTCGGTTTTTTGGGTTGCGCTTAGTGACTATATATTCACAATCATTAATCCATCTCACATTTGAGGAATCAGGTTTACCATTTATAAATGCTACTTCTAAGGTATCGTTTCTAGTAAAACGAGTCGTAGTCAAGGTGCCTTCCAATAAGGTTTCAAAAGTGAAATCACCTGTTTTGAACTGTTGACAGTCTCGCTCTGGGCTTTCGCAACAGCACAATAATTGGACAATAAGGATACCGAGGGGTAAATACAAACGCATACTGCAAAAATAATCAATAAAATGCCCTTATCGTACCCTTAACGATCAAAGCTTTCAAAATGACCGTCTTTGTAAAAAATGATTACTCTTGCGATTTCAGAAGAAGAAGTAGCTTCAGATTTTGAAGTTGACGATGGTGGTGGTATAATTTCACTAGCAGGAGGGGAGCCTATAGTTGCTCGATTATTTTGATCTTCATCAGGCTCGGGCAAGTTGGTTTGGTTTTTTTGATTTCCTATAGCCTTAGGAAAGTTGCCCTGACCATATAATAACCAATATAAATCTACGGTCGGAAATGCGGTATGCACCTTAAGGATAAATTCTAAACTGGGTTTGTTTCTACCAGAAAGTATATGAGAAATAGTAGCGCGTCCTACGTGTACTTTTTCAGCAAAAGCCGCTGCCGATAAATCGTATTCATCGCATATAATTTTGAGTCTTTTGGCAATAAGCTCATTGTTTACCATTGTAACCAATATTTTAAAAAAAAATATATTTACAAATGTAAACAGAATAGATCAGCTGTCCAATTTATTAACATTTCTATTAAAATTTAATTAAAGTTTTAATTTAATTATAATTAGATAATTAACTGAAATAAAATTATTTAGTATTAAATTATATTATAATAGGATAATTTCCAATGCAGCCCCTACACTTGGTTGTGAAAGTTGTATACAAATCTATAAAGATCATTTTATTTTTCGTTTACAATTGTAAACTATGGCTTAGCTACCTTTGTATACATCAAAGTATATGATCTTGAAAATAAACAGAGCTTGGTATCAAAAAAATTATGATGATCGATTGTCCAATCGCTACATTTCTGCGGCTATGATCGATACTTTAATGGAGGGTTTTTCTCCATCTCTGGACTATACAATTGTGGGATATTCGGTTCAACAAAAACCTATCTATTCTATTACTCTAGGACGTGGAGATTTTAAAATTTTGATGTGGTCACAAATGCATGGAAACGAATCTACAACGACCAAGGCGCTTTTTGATTTTTTGCGATGCGCCACAACTGATCATATGCCCACCATGGTCAAAGAAATTTTGGACAAGTGTACTCTTTGCATTATTCCTCAATTAAATCCCGATGGTGCCACCGCCTACACCAGACATAATGCTAATGATGTTGATCTCAACAGAGATGCTGCATCCAGCACACAGCCAGAAATGCAGGTATTACATCAGTTGATCAATTCGTTTGCTCCTCATTTTTGTTTTAATCTACACGGTCAGCGCACGATTTATGGATTTGCAAAAACTCAAACCAGTTCCAGTCTGTCATTTTTGGCACCAGCTGCCGATGAGGCTAGAACTGTTACGCTTTCGCGAAAGCGCGCAATGACTGTTATCACGGCGATATATGACGAATTAAAAGAGGAGTTGCCCAATAGAATAGGGCGTTACGACGATTCTTTCAATATCAATTGTATAGGTGATTTTCTAATGCATGCCGGAATTCCTACAGTATTATTTGAAGCAGGCCACATTCCCGAGGATTATAGGCGCGAAGAGATTCGTTATTTTGTTTTTAAGGCATTAATCACCGCAATGAAGGTGGCTTCACAAGGTAGAGACGATGCGAGCAAGGCTTATTTATCTATTGCAGAGCATGAAAAATGCTTTGTTGACATTGTCATTCTAAATACCCTAGATGGTTCTATAGCTATTCAATACGAAGAGCGACTCCAACACGGACAAATAGTATTTGAACCCGTGGTGATAGATATTTCTAAGAAAATTAATCGAATAGGTCATCGTCAAATAGAGGGCTTGCACAAAAAATACACCCATGTTGATCACACTACAATAAGACTAGGTGATGTCATTTACGCACTTAGAGCAGACGACGGAACTACGATAACGTTATCGTAGATAAAATTTGTTTCTTTGCAGAATATTCAAAATTATTGGATTATTTTTGTAGAATACGCAACAAAACCAAGAAAAATGGCAAAATTCAAATTAGACGAGGTCGATCATCAGATTCTCGATATGCTCATAGAGAATACGAGAACACCATTTACAGATATTGCAAAAAAGCTTCTAATTTCGGCGGGTACGGTACATGTCCGCGTTAAGAAAATGGAAGAGGCAGGTATTATAACGGGTTCTTCTCTCACACTTGATTATGCTAAGTTGGGATATGCTTTTATCGCTTATGTGGGTGTCTTTATTAATAAGACGTCTCAAACTACATTTGTCTTAGAGCGTATCGCGCAAATTCCGTTTGTGACTGTGGCTCATGTGACTACTGGTAAATTTAATATCTTTTGTAAGATAAGAGCCAAGGATACCAATCACGCCAAGAATATTATTTTCCTACTCGACGACATAGATGGTGTTTATCGCACTGAGACAATGATATCACTTGAAGAGAGTATCAATGATAAAAAGCGATTAATGCACTCTATTTTTCAAGATCTGATTTAATCAAAAACCCATATTTATCAAAAAACCCTTTTGTATTGCAAAAGGGTTTTTTTTGTTATCATTGATCTATGAAGTTAACTACTATAGAAAAGTCGGAGTTTAATCCCTATTATCAAGTATATATCGATAAGGTTGATAAGAGACGTGAATTGTTAGAAGCCCTTACCCTAGGGCAATTGGAAACCGTCGAATTTTTTAGCGGTGTGACGCAAGAGCAGTGGGATGTGTCTTATGATATAGGTAAATGGACGCCTAGAGAAATACTACTCCACTTAATTGACACCGAACGTATTTTTTCATACCGTGCTTTACGCTTTGCGCGAAATGATACTACGCCGCTTTCAGGTTTTGATCAGGATCATTATGTTGCGGTATCGGCTGCTCGATCCAGAGATAGCCAGTCTTTAATAGATGAATATAGGGCCGTAAGAGAAAGTAGTGTAACCCTATTTAAATCCTTAGACGAGCAAAAGCTTGCCAAAGCAGGTACTGCTAGTGGTGGCCCGTTTTCTGTAAGAGCCTTAGGTTGTATTATTGCGGGTCATGAGATTCATCACATCGAAATCATTAAAGAACGATATCTCTAAGCACCCCTTGCTACAAAAGGTTTAATTAGGGTTGGGAAGTTCGTCTATGGGAGTTTGATAATCTTTGTCCTGGTAGTCGGCTTCAGAGAAATGTATCATTTTTTGTTCTAAGGTACTGCTCACTTTTACCAAATATATGGCCTCACTGGTACGTACTTCAACAGCCTCGATGACCTGATCTTTATGATCTTTAAATTTGATTATATGCCCATCGTCATAGCCATGTGGATATTTGGTCGTTAATAATGATAACAACTCAGGAGTAAGCTTTTTAATGTCTATGATAATGCGTCGCATGACCACACCTCATTTGAATGCTTTTAAAGATACAAAAAACTAATCAATAAAAGTGTGTCTCAAGTATGTAATATGCTGTATTATAACAGCTTATTGGTAATTGGCATAATATTCAAAAGCCTCCTTTATAAGTGTATTGGACGCTTGTTTATCAATGATAGGCTTGCTGATTTTTTCTAGTAAAACAAAGTTGATCACCCCATTGCTGTTTTTTTTGTCGTATTTGAGCAAATCGATGATGGCCTCAATATCTTCATCTTTAAATGTGACTACACCATACATTTGTCTTAGGGTATGCGAAATTTCATCTAATTCGGTTTTGGATAGACCCACTAATTTGTATGACAAATAACTTTCTAAAATCATACCTATGGCTACCGCCTCTCCGTGTAGTAAGCTTTTGCGTTCTTGGTGTACTAGAAAATAAGATTCGATAGCATGTCCGAGTGTATGGCCAAAATTGAGCGTTTTGCGTATGTTTTTCTCAAAGGGATCTTCGAGCACAATCGTATTTTTGATTAAAACGCTCTTATAGATAAGGTCATTAAGATCATTTGTGGTAAGTGCCGAAAGATCTTTTAATTGATCCCAATAAGCAGTATCGGCAATCAAACCATGTTTAAAAATTTCGGCCAATCCAGAACGCATCTCTTCTTGTGGTAGAGTTGCTAAGAAGGCAGCATCAATTAAAACCATCTGCGGATTTTTAATAACCCCAACTAGATTTTTGAGATTTCCTAAATCCACCCCAGTTTTACCCCCTACAGAGGCATCAACCATTGACAACAGACTTGTTGGAATATTTATAAAATCCATCCCACGTTTAAAGGTTGAGGCTACAAACCCTCCTAAATCGGTTACAACCCCACCTCCAAGATTAACAACGAGGGCATTTCTATCGGCATTTAATTCGGCTAAGGCCTCCCAAACTTGCACACAAGTATCGATGGTCTTATGAGATTCTCCGGCAGGTATTTCTATAATATCAAGAGGTAAAGATGTGGTTAACTCTCCAAGAAAAGCAGCCAGGCATTGCTCATGCGTATTTTCGTCTACTATTATAAACAATTTGGAATAGGTGGTCTTGTCAAGAAATGTATTTAGGCTATCATATCCTGCGGTGTTGAAAACAATTTGGTAAGTGTCCGCCTTAATGGGTGTCATAACAAAAATTTTATGGGCCAAATTACATCTTTTTATGACAAACGATGTCAGTTTGAAGTATATTTGTTAGTGTAATTTTCTCGATATGCCAACAACATCTTTTAACGACACC
>CAZJWI010000002.1:0-10609 GCA_964549485.1 uncultured Flavobacteriaceae bacterium | reverse complement strand
ATCAGTCTTGCTACTAAGCATAAAAACAGCAAAACCATCGTTATCGTCGTCACAAATCTCGTAAGGGACAGGGGTGACAATAGATGGTGCTTGGAGTACAGTAATATCAATCTCCCCTTCTTCATGACAACCAGTAATATCATCGGTAACGCGAGTATATAAGGTGTAGGGGTAGGGTGGTGGCAAGGTGGTATAATTAAATTTATCGACAGCATTGGCACCATTTTCTGCATCGGTTGGGGTATTGTGATATGTCACAGTCACACCAGTGGTATTGGTGCCTGCAATATCTGGATCGTTAACACTTAAATCTGTAACTACGATGCCATCTGGCACATTATCATCACAAACCAAGAAAGTATCGTCTAAAGCGATGGGGTCTGGATTAAGGATTAAGGTGAGAGGGACAACATCATAACAAAATACACCAGTAAGCTGTTCGGTCACTCTTGCAAATACGATTTGAGAAGGTGGATCGGTGACAGGAAAATCGGGCACAAAAGGATGCATAGTATCATCTACTATGGTCGAGGGTCCGCCAGCATCTGCATCGGCGGCTGTTTCGTAAAATACAACGGTATGATCTGCGGGGTTTAGACTCCCTAAAATTTCAGGTACTCTAGATGATAAATCAAAATTTTCTGCACCATCATTGTCTTCATCACATAAAGCGTAGTCAAGAGGGGCAGTGGCCTCTGGAGATCGATTTATGGTAAGGGTAAACCAATTGTCAGGATTTTCGCAATTAGCGACACCACCTGTATTTTCATAAGTATATATCGTAATAGGGTAAGCTGTTGGGAAAAAGTCAAAATAGGTCACGGTCTGCCCTTGGGTAAAAGTTGTACCTCCACCACCCGGCATGGTCGAATAGATTGCTGCTGGTCTGGGTACTCCCATTTGGGTAATGGTAGGAAAGGTAAAGGTATCACAGACATTTTGATCTGTAATGGCATCATGAACAGGGGTGGCTACTACAGTGACAGTTACCGTAAATATATCTCCTTCACAGCCACTAGCTAGGGCAGAAAATGGCGTCACTTCATACACGACGATTTGATCTACCACCGAGGTGTTGGTCAGGGTATCATCTATAAGATCACTAGAAACGGCCGTTGTACTTTCTCCAGTAACATCAGGATTGTCAAGAGCTACCCAAGAAAAGGTGGAGGCAATATCAACGTCGGCATTCAGGTCATGGGCCAAAGTTGCCGTAGTACAAATTTCTTCGGTTGTGTTAGTACCCACTGGTTCAGGATCTACAGTGACTGTTACAGTAAACACAGCACCAACACACATCAAGGCGCTAGTAGCTGTAGGGGTCACTTCATAAACTACAGTCTGAGGTGTGCCAGATACATTGTTTAATACATCGGTAATAGTACTTGTAGCAATCGCGGTCGTAGATTCACCAGTAACATTAGGATTATCTATGGCTACCCATGAGAAGGTAGCGGGAATATTCACATCGGCATTCAAGTCATGTGCTAGCGCCACATCGCTACAAGTCATATCGGTGGTATCTGTACCCACGGGTTCTGGACTTACCGTAACGGTCACTGTAAAATCTGCCCCGACACATGCTCCAGGATTGGAGGCTGTTGGAGTCACAGTATAAACTACTACCTGATCTGAGGTAGTAGTATTAACTAGTGTATCATCGATAAGCGCTGTGCTCGTTGGCGAAATGGTTTCACCACTTACCAAAGGATTATCTGTAGCCACCCAGACAAAGGTAGATGCGATATCTACATCGGCGTTGAGATCGTGAGCCAAGGTATCATTACTACAAATAGCTTCAGTCGTACTTACCCCGATAGGCTCGGGGAAGACAGTTACCGTATAAGTGTAAGGATCGCCCTGGCAGCCTGCAGCATTACTGCTAGGCGTAATGGTGTAGACAACCGTCTCTATGGTGGTACCAGTATTGACCAATACGTCTGATATAACTGATGTAGTAGAAACTGTAGTGGTTTCTCCAGTAATGTTTGGATTGTCTGCGGCTTGCCACTCAAAGGTAGATGGAATATCAACATCTGCATTAAGGTCGTGATTAAGTGGCACAGATTCACAGATGGCATCTGTGGCATTAGTTCCTACTGGCTTGGGGTCTACGGTGACCGAAACCGTAAAAAGTGCTCCAGCACAAGCCAAGGTCCCTGTAGAGGTAGGGATCACTTCATAGACGACAACTTGCGGCACTCCAGAAACATTGATGAGTACATCGTTTATGATAGCGGTTGAGGCAGGAGTAAGCGTTTCTCCAGATACATCCGGATTATCTAGAGCCACCCAAGAAAAAGTTGAAGGGATGGAGACATCCATCGCAAGATCATGTGCAAGTGCAATATCGCTACAAGTTGTATCTACAGCATTTGTGCCTACTGGTTCTGGGCTTACTATAACTGTATAGGTAAAATCGACTCCTGTACAGGCGGGTGTGCTGGCCGAGGTGGGGGTTATGGTATAGACCACGGTTTGATCTGAGGTGGTGGTATTGATCAAAACATCGGTAATTGAAGATGTAGTTGTAATGGTGGTAGTTTCGCCGCTAACATTTGGATTGTCTGCCGCTACCCAAGAAAAGGTTGAGGCTACATCTACATCTGTATTCAAATCGTGATTTAACCCATCAGTACTGCAAATCGTTTCATTGGTAGCGGTACCTATGGGTTCAGGAAATACGGTTACTGTAAAGGTAAAATCTGCCCCAGTACATGGGTTGGTCCCAGTACTCGTTGGGGTTATGGTGTATATGACATCGGTAGGAACACTGCCAGTATTGACCAATACATCAGAAATCGTAGTCGAGGTAAATGCTCCTATGGATTCTCCTGTTACGTCTGGGTTGTCTGCAGCGGTCCAAACAAAGGTAGAAGGGATAGATACATCGGCAGTGAGATCGTGGGTAAAGGCAGTACTTTCACATAGATCTAATGTAGTGTCTGTGCCTACTGGCGAAGGTCTCACCGTGACAGTGACTGTAAAGTCGGGTCCAGGACAGGCACTTGTTGTACCTGAGGAGGTTGGGGTTACATTATACACCACATCCTGATCAACGGTGGTCGGATTACTAATAACATCGGTAATAATAGTCGCTGTACTAGGAGATAAGGTCTCTCCACTCACGGCAGGATTATCAGTGGCTACCCAACTAAAGCTGGCTGGTATGTCTACTGCGGTTGTCAAGTCAAAGGCCAGGGCGTTATCGGCGCATATGATCACATTTTGATTTGTGCCGGTTGGGAGTGGACTTACCGTCACAGTGACGGTAAAGGGGTCACCTACGCAGCCACCAGGCCCACTAGAGGTTGGTGTTACAGTATATACTACCTGCTGGTCTACTAAAGTATTATTGGTCAAGGCATCGGTAATAACAGCTCCAGGTGTTGCCGTTAGTGATTCTCCTGTTACATCAGGATTGTCTGCGGCAATCCAGGAATAGGTTGAGGCGATATCGGTATCGGCAGTGAGATCGTGGCCTACAGCCTCGAACGTACAAATCGCTTCAGTAGCATTGGTTCCTACGGGAGTATCATTGACCGTTATGTCAAAAGAAACAATAGCATTACAGCTGGCATCTGGCATAAAACCATTGTTGTCTACTCGTACCCACAAGGTGGTACTGCCTGTATTATAACCGGAAGTAGGGCCGATGGCGCCTGTATCGGCTTGAGCTGCTGCCAAAGAGGTATGAAAGGTGACATCAAACACGGTGGGATCTTGCCCGTTTAAGATGGTAGGACGAAGAAGATCAAGATTGATGACCTCTTGATTATCAAAAGGTGCGGCATCACATAGGGTGATATTGGCCGGGGCCGTTGCGGTTGGTGCCTCAAAAAAGGTAACCACAATATCATCACTACTGCTTTGTCCCAAATTATTGGTAATCGTTACTTGATAAACACCAGAGACAGTGGCCATAATTGTTGGCATATCGGTAGTACCAGGAATCGGATTAAATCCAGCGCCTGTATCAAGCTCCCAAAAATATGACACTGCATCGGGATCGGTGGCATCTAAGGTGACTGGTGATGAAGTACCATCTCCACATACATCTATATCCGGTCCTAGAACTGCCAGAATTGAGCAATCTGTAGATCCTGATCCCGGAATGCCAAAGTTGGTCTGTTGTAATTGAATCTTGCCAGGTAAATTATCAAAATTATTAATCTGTAAAATGTAAATATCTCCAGCAACGGCTCCATTTATAGTCAATGTTTCAATAGATTGACCTGAATAACTACAATCTATAATATTTGAATTGTCACTATCTGTGGTATAAAATGTAGGATTAGTAGTATTGCTCGGGCAGTTTATTGTTACACCAGCCATATTAAAACAGCTAGGAGAGAGTATGCCACAACTGGAAGTAGGATCTGCAAAAGGTCCCCATGCAATAAAGTCAACATCTATTCCAGGTTCTCCCGGATCGAAGACATCGTCATTATCAAGATCTTGCCATTGTACAATATCAAAAGCTAAGTCTCCGGTTTGATCTACTTGTAAATAATACCAAGCAGGATTAGGTGTCGAACCCAAACAGCCAATTGGACCTGATCCTGCTACGCCAGTTGTATTTGCAAAAGTTAGAGATGCCATTGCATCGGAACAAAAAGGATCAACACTTGTACATGTAGTACCCTGTCCAAAGACAGAAGTACTGAAGAACATCAAAGAACCCAATACAAATAGGTAAGGCTGCAGGATTTTCATTTAAGGGAATTTAGGCCTTGAAAATATGAAAATTATGTGAAAGAAGTGTTAATTATAGAGCTATTTGTCTAAGGTTAGCGCTTTGGTCATTTTGTAAGCGCTTGGAATTCTAATACTTGGTGTTTTTACTATTTCAAATACTTCAACTACCTTGGTGATCTGTATTTGCTATGTTATATCCTCTTGTTGCATATTTAAAGTTTCTTACCAAAGCCACTAATCAGCATGGTATTCACTCGCCTTTTGTATTCCAGTTTGTCACTCAATGTCTTTATGACAATAAATCAAAACCATACTATGGTATCTTAAAACGATATAGACAGCGATTACTAGCCAGTAAAGAAGTAATTGAAGTAAATGATTATGGTGCGGGGTCTCGTGTGTTTTCGTCTAATACACGAGCTGTATCGGCTATCGCTCGTCATGCTGGAGCTACTTCAAAGCGCAGCAAACTCTTGTCAAGGTGCGTGGTCTATTTTGCTCCAGAACGGATTTTGGAGCTAGGAACCTCTTTGGGAATGGCCACAGTAGCACTTGCCACTCACCATACCACTAGAGTTATAAGTGTCGAGGGCTGTAAGGCAACAGCGGGCGTGGCCCAGCAACAACTCGATCATTTTGATATAAAAAAGGTGGTGTTGATCAATGAAGAATTTGGCGAAAGCCTACCCAAATTAGCCAAGAACAACTATGATCTGATCTATTTTGATGGGAATCACTCCAAGGTTGCTACCTTAAACTATGTAAAGACACTCTTGCCTACCATCGGTAATGATACGGTGTGGATTTTTGACGATATCCATTGGTCTAAAGAAATGACTGCTGCCTGGGAGGAGATTAAGGCCTTAGATCAGGTAAGGGTTACCGTGGATTGTTTTTGGCTGGGCTTTGTGTTTTTTAGAAAAGAGCAGGCCAAAGAGCACTTTAAAGTACGTTTATAAAAACCTAGCGTGCAATGGTGTTGTATTTAAAGATACACCATAGTGCACGAACCCCATCTTTCCAGTTAATTTTTTTGCCTTCTTCATAAGTCCGGCCGTAGTAGGAGATGCCCACTTCATAGATACGCACTTTGGGAATGCGACTAATTTTTGCGGTGACTTCGGGCTCAAAGCCGAAGCGTTTTTCTTTTAAATTTAGGCTTTTGATCATCTTGGCGTCAAACAACTTATAACAAGTTTCCATATCGGTGAGGTTTAAGTTGGTAAACATATTGCTCAAAAAGGTCAGAAATTTGTTGCCTATGGTATGCCAGAAAAATAGAATACGATGCGGGTTTCCACCCATAAAACGACTTCCGTAGACCACATCGGCATTTCCATTTAGTACGGGCTTTAATAAAATGGCATACTCGTTTGGATCGTATTCTAAATCGGCATCCTGTATGATGATATACTGGCCAGAGGCTTCTTGTATGCCGCGATGCAGCGCAGCACCTTTGCCCATATTTTTTGGTTGTTCAAAAAATCGAATATTCAAATGAGCATTGGCGCTCATAAATGCCTTTATACGGCCCGCCGTATCGTCTGTAGAGCAGTCGTTGACAATAATGAGTTCTTTACAGATTGCTTCAGGCAACTGTACGGCATCTAGGACTGAGAGTATTTCTACAATGGTAGCTTCTTCATTATAGGCAGGAATAACTATTGATAAGGTTTTAAACATGGTACAGGTCTTGTGGCAAATATAGGCTGCCTTTTTTTATTGTTTGAATAGGTGGGCCACTATTATTTTGGCAGGTATTGATTTAGGACACAAATACTGCAGCAGTCTTCAATTTAAACAAGGAGCTTTTAGAAATAGTTGTCTTTTTTTGTAACATCTCACGCATTTATTCTTCTAATACCAAAAGAGAAATAAAGTATCTCCACAGCTTAGAGATTTTTATGGGTAATTTGATTGAAATTCGCGATATCACCAGAGACTTTCCGCTCGGAAATGAAATTGTACACGTTTTAAAGGGAATTGACCTAGATATTGATCAGGGTGAATATGTTGCTTTTATGGGGCCTTCGGGTTCTGGCAAATCGACTTTGATGAATTTATTAGGCTGTTTGGATACTCCAACTTCGGGTAGTTATGTGCTCAATGGTAGGGATGTGAGCCAGATGTCTGATGATGAGCTTGCTGACGTAAGAAATACCGAAATTGGTTTCGTTTTTCAAACCTTTAATCTCTTGCCAAGAACTACAGCACTAGACAACGTAGCTTTACCTATGGTGTACGCGGGCAAATCTAAGTCTGTGCGTCACCAGCGGGCAGAAGAGGTACTTACCGATGTAGGACTGGCAGACCGTATGGATCACAAACCCAATCAGCTCTCTGGAGGGCAACGCCAACGGGTAGCTGTAGGACGCGCTTTGGTCAATAAGCCTTCGATCATTTTGGCCGACGAGCCTACAGGAAATCTCGACTCCAAAACTTCTGTCGAGATCATGGCACTCTTTGACAAAATTCACGCCGATGGCAATACGGTCATCTTGGTTACCCACGAAGAAGACATAGCAGAGCATGCACATCGTGTAATTAGATTGCGCGATGGAGTCATTGAAAGTGACGTAAGGAACCGCTAGTCATTATCTAAGACTATTCTGAGTTTTTACGCTTACGCGAAATTCACTACAAAAGCGTGCGCAGGGTTTCAAGATTAACCTAGCCACAGTTCAATCACTTAAGGGCGATATGCCCAATTAATGCTAGCTGATACATCAAATACCTTATTGTTAATTGTCTGGCCCCTATGGGATTGTATCTTGCAAAAGTGATGTTGATGCTAAATTTAAAATAAATAGTTGCAAGGCACGGCAGAGGAGGGTATCTTAAGCACTCAATTTACAACTATGGATTTTTTTGATTCACTGTCTGAAACAGTTCAAATCGGTTTGGTCTTTGTCATACTCGCCGTTCTATTTGTGATGGTGTTTTTAAACAATAGACGCAATAAAGAGAAGCGGTATAATAGACGCAGTCGTAATTTTAAGGACAACTATTACCAACGCAAGCGGGAGAAGGAGAAATCCTAAGCATTCTGATATAAATATCAATTACCGTAACGCGCTTTGTGCTTAGATGGACAGACCGTGTACTTGTTATAAAAATTTGCATAAAAGAAAGAGCAATGAAAGTATATACTAAAACAGGAGATCAAGGTACAACGGCCCTATTTGGGGGCACCCGTGTACCCAAGCATCATATCCGCATCGATAGTTATGGTACTGTCGATGAATTAAATTCACATATTGGACTCATTAGAGATCAACAAATAGACCCTATAAGTGTAGAAATACTCTTGCACATCCAAGATCGTCTATTTACTGTTGGAGCTGTTTTGGCCACAGATCCTGAAAAGGCTACACTCAAAAGTGGTAAAGATCGGCTCAATATTCCAAAAGTTGACGAAGAAGACATAGAGTTGTTAGAAAAAGAAATGGATCGGATGGATGCCGAGTTACCACAAATGACGCATTTTGTTTTGCCAGGAGGCCATACCACCGTGTCATATTGTCACATAGCGCGCTGTGTGTGCCGTAGAGCAGAGCGTTTGGCAACAGCGCTTTACGAAATTGAACCTTTTGATCAGCATACCTTAAAGTATCTCAACAGACTTTCTGACTACCTCTTTGTGCTGGCACGGAAGTTGTCCTACGATTTAAAAGCAAAAGAAATTAAGTGGATCCCCAAAAAACTGGATTGACTTTTTGCTTTAAATTAAAGCAGGAGCGCCTGGTCTGGATGCCATATTTTAAAGACGATTAGAGCGGCGCTATATCCACCTGATTTACACGTTCTTAAATTTATTTTTAAATAATGATCAATTCACTTGGTTTTTTGCCTAGAAAAATTATTTTTGCACAAAATTAAAATATACAATTGCTATGTACTGGACTTTAGAACTAGCTTCTTATTTGAGTGATGCGCCTTGGCCGGCAACGAAGGATGAATTGATTGATTATGCGATTAGAACCGGAGCACCACTTGAAGTTGTTGAAAATCTTCAATCTATAGAAGATGAAGGTGACTCTTACGATTCTATCGAAGAGATTTGGCCAGACTACCCTTCTGATGAAGATTACCTCTGGAACGAAGATGAATATTAAAAAACACTACGTTAAACACAAAAAAGTCTCGCTTAGAGGCTTTTTTTTTGAGTAAATTTGACGTTTGATTATAATGACACCAACACCATAATTATGGGATTTTTAGATAATGTATTAAAGATTTTTGTAGGAGATAAGGCAAAACAAGATGTAGGCGCTATTACTCCTATTGTAGATAAGATAAAAACTTTTGAAGCCGAGATGGAGGGCTTGTCTTTGGATGAGCTTAGAGGGAAAACTATTGCTTTTAAACAACGTCTGGCTAGTGATCAAAAAGAGGTACACGACAAGATTGCCGCTTTAGAAATAGAAGCAGAGGCTACAGAAGATATAGACAAAAGAGAAGAGGTCTACACCGAGATCGATAAACTCAAAGATCAGGCCTACGAAATTTCTGAAAATACCTTAAATGATATTCTGCCTGAGGCTTTTGCTGTGGTCAAAGAAACCGCCAAACGATTTGTCAACAATACCTCATTAGAAGTAACGGCTACAGAGTACGATCGTATTTTAAGTGGCGAAAAAGAGTATGTAACCTTAGAAGGTGACAAAGCCTACTGGGCCAATAGTTGGGACGCGGCAGGAAAACAGGTGACCTGGGATATGGTACATTATGATGTGCAACTCATTGGTGGTGTAGCCATGCATCAAGGTAAAATTGCAGAGATGCAAACTGGAGAAGGTAAAACCCTTGTGGCAACCTTACCCGTTTATCTCAATGCCCTTGCAGGTCACGGAGTGCACTTAGTAACAGTTAATGACTACCTGGCCAAACGTGATAGCGCGTGGATGGCACCTATTTTTCAGTTTCATGGGCTTACAGTAGATTGTATTGACTACCATCGTCCTAATAGTGCCGAGCGCCGCGCCGCCTATAATGCCGATATTACTTACGGTACCAACAATGAGTTTGGTTTTGATTATTTGCGTGATAATATGTCTCATGCACCTGGAGATTTGGTGCAACGCCCGCATCACTATGCGATTGTAGATGAGGTCGATTCGGTATTGGTTGATGATGCGCGTACACCCTTGATAATTTCTGGACCTGTTCCAAAAGGTGATGTACACGAATTTGACGCCTTAAAACCTAATATAGAAAAGCTAGTCGAGCTACAACGCAAACAACTTGTAGGTACCTTGGCAGAGGCCAAAAAATTAATAGCCGAAGGAAACACTAAAGAAGGCGGGGTGCAACTCTTGCGCGTCTTTAGAGGTTTGCCTAAAAACAAAGCCCTTATTAAATACTTAAGTGAAGAAGGGATTAGAATGTTGCTCCAAAAAACGGAGAACTTCTATATGCAGGATAACAATCGCGAGATGCCAAAAATAGATGCTGAGCTCTATTTTACCATTGATGAAAAAAACAATCAAATCGAATTGACAGATCGCGGGATAGAGTTCCTATCTGGAAAAGAAGATCCAAACTTCTTTGTGATGCCAGAGATTGGGATGGAAATTGCCAAGATTGAGTCTAAAGGATTAAGCCCTGAAGAAGAAGCCGAAGAAAAAGAAGCCCTTTTTAATGATTTTAGTGTAAAATCCGAGCGTATTCATACCATGAATCAATTGCTCAAGGCTTATACGCTGTTTGAGAAGGATACCGCCTATGTGGTAATGGACAACAAGGTCATGATCGTAGACGAGCAAACAGGTCGTATCATGGACGGAAGACGCTATAGCGACGGTTTGCACCAGGCTATTGAAGCCAAGGAAAATGTAAAGATTGAAGACGCTACTCAAACCTTTGCAACGGTAACACTTCAAAACTATTTCCGTATGTACCGCAAACTCTC
>CAZJWI010000001.1:0-2016 GCA_964549485.1 uncultured Flavobacteriaceae bacterium | reverse complement strand
ATTTTCTAGCAAAGTTAAAACTTTTTCTCCGTATTTCTCATATTTCTCACTGAGTGTAAGAACGATAGCTTGTTCTGGCATCAACCAAATTGGGAAATTACCTCCAGTATGTTCCAGTAAAATGGCGACAAAGCGCTCCATGCTCCCAAAAGGCGCGCGGTGTATCATTACAGGTCTATGACTCTCATTGTCACTGCCTTTGTAGCTCAATTCAAAGCGCTCGGGAAGATTGTAATCTACCTGAATGGTCCCTAATTGCCAGCTGCGTCCCAAGGCATCTTTGACCATAAAGTCTAGTTTAGGGCCATAAAAAGCGGCTTCACCCGTTTCAACCACATAGTTGAGGCCTTTGCTTTTGGCAGCGTTTAGAATGGCACTTTCGGCCTTTTCCCAGTTTTCATCACTACCTATATATTTGTCTGGATTTTCGGGATCGCGTAGCGAAACCTGGGCGGTAAAGTTTTCAAAACCTAAAGATCCAAAAACATAGAGTACCAGGTCAATCACCTTCATAAATTCTTCGTCCAACTGGTCGGGTGTACAAAAAATATGGGCGTCATCTTGGGTAAAACCTCTAACGCGAGTCAACCCGTGTAATTCTCCTGACTGTTCGTAGCGGTAAACCGTACCAAACTCGGCAAATCGTTTTGGTAATTCTTTATAACTCCAAGGACGGGCATTATAGATTTCACAGTGATGGGGGCAGTTCATGGGTTTGAGTAAAAACTCTTCTCCTTCGGCTGGGGTGTTAATAGGTTGAAAACTGTCTGCTCCGTACTTGGCATAATGGCCAGAAGTTTCGTAAAGTTCTTTTTGACCAATATGCGGAGAGACCACCATTTCGTAACCCTGTTTTTTCTGGGCGGCCTTTAAAAAATTTTCTAGACGCTCACGTAAGGCAGCTCCTTTGGGTAGCCATAACGGTAGGCCCTGACCTACACGCTGAGAAAAAGTAAAGAGTTCAAGCTCTTTTCCTAGTTTTCTGTGATCTCGCTTTTTAGCCTCCTCCAAGAGTTCGAGGTATTCTTTGAGCTGCTTTTGTTTTGGAAAAGAGGTCCCGTATACTCTGGTGAGCTGGGGTTTGTTTTCGTCTCCTCGCCAGTATGCGCCTGCAACATTCATGATCTTGACGGCCTTAATGATCCCTGTGTTCGGGATATGGCCTCCGCGACACAGATCGGTAAAGGTGTCATGATCACAAAAAGTGATTGTGCCATCTTCAAGATTTTCTATAAGTTCTACCTTAAACTCGTTGCCTTCTTTTTTGTATTTCTCCAATGCCTCGGCCTTACTTACCGATCGCATTTTAAAATCGTGCTTGCCTCGAGCAATTTCAAGCATCTTATCTTCAATCTTTTTAAAATCTTTTTCGGATATCACATGATCTCCGGTTTCTACGTCATAGTAAAAGCCATTATCGATAGCCGGACCAATAGTGAGTTTTACACCAGGGTAGAGCTCGGTTAAGGCTTGTGCCAAAACGTGTGAGCTCGAATGTCTAAAAGCTGTTTTGCCAGCCTCGTCATTCCAGGTATACAGTACCAATGTACCGTCTTCGGTAAGTGGCGTGGTGGTTTCTACAGTAGTGCCATTATAGGCTGCCGAGATGACATTTCGAGCCAGTCCTTCGCTAATGCTTTTGGCAACATCCATAGGGGTAGTGCCAGCTTCCATTTCTTTTACACTGCCATCAGGCAAAGTGATATTGATCATAGTGATAGAATTATGGGACAAAGATAATGTTTATGTCAAGTTGCACAATAGTTGACCGTGATTATCAAACAGGCATTTTTGCAAGATCACTCTTGCGATGGTGTACCGAGTCGGGGTATATATATTAAGGACACGTTTTTTTTTATTTTATTGGGCTTTCGCCAAATTTTTTATTGTGCTAACCCCTTGTGGGGTAGGGTATTGAGCAGTTGCGTTGTTGAAATTGGTATTGGGTTTTATTTTTTATTGATTTTTTTCTAATTTTTTCTTGTCAGAACAGAAATCGTTGGTATCTTTGCCGTC